>DATGJU010000361.1:0-6683 GCA_035295045.1 Chthonomonadaceae bacterium | reverse complement strand
CCGCCAACCGCGATCCCGACCAGTTCCCGGAGGCGGACCGCTTCGACATCGCGCGCGCGCCGAACCGCCATCTCGCCTTTGGCCTCGGGATCCACTTCTGCCTCGGCTCCGCGCTGGCCCGCACCGAGGCGCGCATCGGCTTCGCCCGCCTGCTGGAGCGGATGCCGCGCCTCGCCCTTGCGTCGAGCGCGCCGGAGTGGAACTCCAACACGCTGATCCGCGGGCTGGCCGGACTTCCGCTCCGCTTCGAGCGCCTATGAAGATTCGCGTCGGAGAGATCAACATCCTCTGTTCGGACGCGGGGCGGTCGCTGGCGTTCTATCGCGATGGGCTGGGATTCGAGGTCCTGGAGCAGGAGGGGCCGGCCACGCATCTGGCCTGCGGCGCGACCCGCTTCCTGCTGCTGCCCGTCGCGCGAACGCGGCCGGCGCGGCCGGCCTACTGCGCGGCGCCGGAGTTCTCGATCGACCTTATGGTGGAGAACATCGCCGAGGCGCACGCTCACTTCGTCCGGCTGGGCGCCGAGTTCGCGTCGGAGTGGCGGCCCGGCGATCGCAGCTTCTTCGTCCGCGACCCCGACGGCCTCGTTCTCGAAGTGATCGAGAGCGCGACGTAGCGCGTGAGGCCCTACGCGCCCTCGCGCCCTGCGTATTCCAGCACGCTGAGGCGCGCCGCGAGGGTGGTGGCGATGTGGTGGAAGGCGAGGGCCGAGGCGCACTCCGGCTGGCCGATACTCACCGGCACGCCCGTGTCGCCGCCCTGGCAGACGGCGTCGTCGAGCAGCACGCGGCCGAGGAAAGGGATGCCGAGCCGCTCGGCGGCCCGCTCGCCGCCTCCTGTCCCGAAGACGGAGCCGGCCATGTTCTCCACGATCCCCAGGATAGGGATCGGCCGCTCCATGCCTTGGCCCAGCGTGTTGAACATCAGGATCGCCTTGTTCGCGATCTCCAGCGCCACGGCCTGCGGCGTCATCACGATCACCACGCCGCTGAGCGGGACCAGCTTCGCCAGCGACATCGAGGCGTCGCCGGTGCCGGGAGGCAGGTCGACCACCAGGTAGTCCTGCTCGCCCCAGTTCACCTCGTTCAGCAGGTCCACCACGGCCTTGTGGATCATCGGGCCGCGCCAGATCACGGCCTTGTCCGGGTCCAGCAGCGAGCCGAGCGACATCATCAGCACGCCGTGCGCCAGAAGCGGCACGATCTTCGGGCCGGTCGGGGAGTGCGTCATCAGCGGCCGGTTGCTGTTGCCCATCATCGTCGGCAGGGAGGGGCCGTAGATGTCGGCGTCCAGCAGGCCCACCTTCGCGCCCGTCGCCGCGAGCGCCACCGCCAGGTTTACCGCGACCGTGCTCTTGCCGACGCCCCCCTTGCCGCTCGCCACCGCGATCACGTGTCGGACGCCGGGAATCAGCTCCTCAGGATTGACGCCGCGCCCGCGCACTTGCGCCGTCATCTCCACGCTCACCTGCTCCACGCCGGCGAGCGCCGCCACGGCCGCGCGCGCCTCCTCGCGAAGCAGGTCTTTCACCGGGCAGGCAGGCGTCGTCAGCTCGACCTTGAACGCGACGTTGCCGTCGCAAATCCGCACATCCTTCACGAAGCCGAGCGTCACAATGTCGCGATGCAGGTCCGGATCCTGCACCACGCGCAGGGCGTCGAGGACCTGCGCTTCCGTTATATCGGGCATATCTGCTACCTGTCTTCGCGTATCATACGAGATGTCCCATTGTACCTGCCGGGTCGGGGAATTCAAAGCTAGTGCCGCCATCTACAATCATCGACCGGACGTGAGTCGGCTCAGCTCTAGCCGAAGATACGTTTCTTAAGTCCTCAACGGAGCGCTGAAAGCCGGTCCACGGTAGTCCACGATCTTGACACGCTCCTCGCCGGCAAGGCGTAGGAGTGCGGCCGTACAAGTATCGAACCGCTCCGCGTCCGCTCGTGTGAACTGGCGGGCGGGCCGATCCTCGTATTCGTCTGCGCAGCCCTCTACCCACTCGATCGTATCAGGCGCCTCCCCGCGGAACATGCTCACGGCCGAAGAGCCGCCGGGCGCAGGATTCAGCGTCTTGCCGATGCGAAACCACTCTTCGGTGTGCTCGAGGCTGCTTCCGACGTACGCAACGCTCGCGTCCACGCTCCAGCCTGTGATACAGCGCTCGGGCAAGAGGGATGCCAGCTCCGCAAATCGGTGCAATGAATACGGAAAGAATAGCTCGGCGTCGCGGTAAGTGTCGCTGTTGGAGCGATACTGCCCGAAATGCAGGCTTCCGCCGAAGAATCGAGTGAGGTGTGCGGCAACGGCCTGCGCGTTTATTGCCGGGAGTTGGTCGACCAGGCTACCTTCACAATTGGCCAAGTTGCGATACGAGGAGATGCGAAGCATCGCCATTGGCACGATGCCGGTTGGTCCGTTCATTGCGTTCGCTCCCTTGGATGCTCAGCGTTGCGCGACGTTGGCTGAGGGCGACGGATCAATAGACCACAGCGTCCCTTCATTCCTGATGTGGCCCCGCCGCTTGTTCCATTGCTGAGCGGTCCGGACTGCATGTTTCCACTTCTTGCCGTAGTGGTGTCCATCGATCACTCGGTCGACGGAATCGTCGCAAAGGTCAGGATGTAGCCGCTGTATGTGTTCATGGATCGCCTCTGTCCGAAGTGGCCCGTATTTACCCAGGACGAACAGGATCGTTTTCGCGAAGACCGTGTGCATCCCGCCACCAGCGAGACGAAGTCGGACCAAGTCGTCCTCGGCTGTTTGAACGGCTCGCAAGAACGCTTGCCTTAGTAGTGGGTCTGCCACAGTTTGTTGCCGCCTGAATGTCGTGACAACTTGATTTGCGGCTTCCACGTACCCGGCGAGTTGGTCTACGCCTACTGGCACCCCAAATTCACGTATTACGGCGAGATCGCTGGCGATGGTAGCCACGATATCCTGATCTCGGACCTCGAATCCGTATTCGACGTTGCGATAGAAACCTCCGGAGGTCAAGTTACCGGAGGTAACGATCGCGCGGGCATTGTCGGCGATGTAGATCTTGGCGTGAAACCTACGGATATGGTACAGGTTTGGATGCCGCGTTGCCGCCATGAGATGCTGCACAGCTGCTGGCTCCAAAGCACCATCGCACACATGTGCTGGCGATAGATCCGTAATGATCTCCATCTTGCCGCGGTCACGTAGCGTCGGATGTATTACCGTCGTTATGGAACGGACCGCTGGTGCGGTAATGAACGGGGCCGCGATCGTCAGCTGCTCGCGCGCGCTTGAAGTCAATTCGACGAGAGCGCGATGCCATCCAGTGTTCAACGGCGTCATTGTATCCTCATGGCCAGCACGCGCCGCGGCAGGCAACCGAATTAGCCCGTATGGCGGACGAATCGCGGCCCTCGTCACGTGGCGGACTGCCGAACTAGCTCATTTTACCAGTGGGCCGGAGCGATGTCGATGCGGGAATCCGGTGCATCCGCCTGGAATCCGAAAGTCGGACAGCCGATCTTCACGCCAACAGCGGAGGCGTCCGGCGCGGGAATGTACTCACCGAAGCCGGTCAAAGGCATCATTCACTCTGTCCTGCGGGAGCTGTATGGTGCAGGTCGGGCCGGTGTCGGCCAGGATCGCCTGCGCGATGTACGCGTTCGTCGGCGCCAGGTCGGCGAAGTGGTCGGCGTCGCGGACTTCCAGGAAATGGACGTTCGCGTTCGTCGTCACGTCGTTCATCTTGCGCAGGTCGTGGATGTTGCTGTCGCCCGCGGCGCCCTCGATCGCCCAGGTGGGCGACTTGATGCACTTCAGCCAGTAGCCCGGCGACCGCAGTTCGTCCTCGCGCGCGTCGTGGGTGTCGAACGGGGTGAAGGGCGAATTGTCGCCGTAGCCGGCCACATCGTATACCGGCCCGAAGGCGAAGACCGCGCGGAACTTGTCGGAGCACTCCGCCACGAGCATGGCCAGCGTGCCGCCGGTGCTGTGGCCGCCGAGATAGATCCGATCCGGATCGACGTAGGGCTGCTGCGCCAGGAAATCGCGCGCGGCCAGCACGTCGTCCACCTCGCCGAGGAAGCCCTCCTTCTTGCCGGGGTTGTCGTTGCCGCCCCGCAGCGACGCGACCATCAGCACGATGCCGGCCTCGCGGTACTGCGCAGCGGTCTGATCGTTCGATCGCGGGCGCGGATTCCACATCTCGCCGATAGAGTTGCAGTCGCCGCCCGTGATCCAGACGATCGCCGGATGACGCCGTCCGTCGCGCGGGTCGGGCGTCAGGTAGGCCTGGAGGCTGCCCGGCTGCGCCGGATACTGGACGAGTCGGAACACGGAGGGGGGAGGATTGTCCACCGGCTGCCGGTCGCCGGCCTGTGGCCGCAGGCTGGTCTTGAATCCTCGCCGCGCCTCCACGAGCGTTGCGAACCGCTCGTGCGGCGGCTTCAGGCTGTCGCAGCCCGCGGTCGCAATTGCCGCGACCGTCACCGAAAGTGCGAATAGGCCAATCCGATCGAAGCGCTTGCGCAAATGATGCGCCATAGTCGGGTCACTCCATTTCGATGGTTACTTGAAACCGTTTTACCCCAATTCGAAGCCCCCCAGCGCGTAGACCAGCTCGTCCCGCGTCGCGAGCGGCTCGCCGCGGGCCATGCGCGTCAGGCGGCGGAACGGCGCGAAGCCCAGGCCGCGCGCGATCTCGGCGGCAGCCGCGTTCGCCGGCAGCAGGTCCCAGACCCACGGCTCGTCCGCGTGCTCGGCGAGCACGGCCCGCAGCGCGGCGGCCGCCGGCCCCGCTTCGCCCGCGACGCATGGGCCGAGATAGCGCGCCCGGCCGCCGGACCGCTGCATCACAAACCCGCCGTCGAAGCAGACCGGCGGGCCGAGCGCCGCCAACAGCCGGCCCCGGTCCGCGCCAATGGCCTGCAGGTCCAGCGCGAGCTCTGGCGGCCCGAGCTGGCGTACGGGTTCGGCGCCTGTCTCAGGCAGGCTACCCAGCCCGGACGGGGCGCCGGAGGCGAGACTCGACATACGTTCATCGCCGCCCTGCGCCGGCTCGCCGCGCCGATCGGCAGCCGGCCGTACATTAGAGCCGCGCGTCGAGCTCGCCGAGGATCGAAGGCCGGAAGGCGGACACCCGCGCGCGTCTGTGGCCGGGCCGCCGCTTACCTGGGGACCGGGCGGCGCACTCTCCCAGGATTGGGGACCGGGCCGCGTATTCCGCCACGGTCCAGGGTCACCTGGCGCGCCCGCGCACGGCCCGGGAAGCAGCCCCGGCTCCCAGCGCCACCGCTCCGCCGGCTGCTCGTCGCGGAAGCCCGCTGCGAGATAGAGCGGCCTGCCGGCGTCGGCCGCGTCCAGCTTGAGGGTACGGACACCCCGCGCGTCGGAGTACGCCATCGCCGCGGCGAGCAGCCGCCGGGCGTAGCCACGCCGCCGGTGGTCCGGGTGCGTCACCACCATGCCCAGCCAGGCGAGGTCCCGCCCGTAGCGGACCACAGTCGCGGTGGCAACGACGCGGCCCTCCACTTCGATCCCCAGGCAGCCGGACGGCTCGAGCGCCAGCAGCCGGCGCCAGTCGTCGATCGTCTGGTTCCAGCCCACCGCGTGGACCAGCGCCATGGCTGCCGGCAAGTCGTCCTCTGTGAGCGCTCTCAAATTAGGCATGCCATAGCTCCACGTGCATGCGATCCAGCTGAATCTTCGCCCTCGAAGGGCCCCACCCCGCTGCCGCCCTGGCGTGCATCGCCGGGGGCGCCGTGGACCGTCACACAATCCATCGCTCGGCCGCGCTTGAGGATTCGACGCAGGCCGGGTCGAAGCCTGTGCGGGAGATGCAGATGCGATCAACTACTCCGTGGCGCGACCACGCGAACGAAGCGGCGCCGGCACCCGCGGGAACAATTCCCTCGCTCGCCATGTCTCGTTTTAGCGCGAGCGGCGACCGATCGCGGTCCGAAACCGCTCTCGCCGGAGACGAAGGACGGGCCCTCGCGCGTCGAGGGAGCCCGCATGCGAACCCGTATTGTGCACGTCCGTGTCGTCAACCTGCGGGGCCTCGTTCTGTGGTCCGTAGGCGCTTACCTGCTCCTGCGCTTCTTCGACGCGGTCTCGGCGACGATTCTGTTTTTCATCCTGGCGACTGTACTTGCGATCGCTCTGGATGGCCCGATCTGCTGGCTTCAGGAGCGCGGCATCTCGCGGCGCTTCTCCGTCGCAATTCTTGCGTTCCTCCTGGTGGTGTCGGTGGCGCTCGGCGGCTATTTCGGCGCGCCCGTCCTGCAGAGGCAGGTCGAGTCGACACTTATACAGGTCCCGGCGGTCAGCGCCAGCCTTCAGGAGCGCGCCGAAAGGCTTACGCGCCGCTATCCGATTGTCCACGACTCCGTCAGGAAGTTCAGCGTCAAGAAGAGCCTGGCCGATTCCGGGCAGGCGGCGCTCCCGCGAATCGGACGGTTCTCGATAGACGTGTTTAGCGGCCTGGTGGCGCTGATACTTCTCGCCGCCGTGACCTTCTATGCGGTCGGCGATCCCAATCCGCTGGTCAAGGGAGGAATCCGGGCGCTCCCAAAACAGAACCGGCGGACCGGTATACGGATCTACCGGCGCGTGCAGCGGCAAGTCCAGGCCTGGGCGCGCGCCACGTTCTGGCTTATGCTCATCGTCGGCGTACTCTCCGGCCTGGGCCTGTGGGCCATCGGCGT
>DATGJU010000360.1:0-7092 GCA_035295045.1 Chthonomonadaceae bacterium | reverse complement strand
CGGGGCCCCAGGTCCCCGCCTCGTAGTTCGGGAATAGCGGACACGAGAGATCGCGCCACGCGTCAAGAATCGGCGTCATCAGCGCCCAAGCTAGCTCGACCTCGTCGTTGCGCGCGAACAGCGATGCGTCACCGCGAATGGCGTCCAGTATCAGGCGTTCGTACGCGTCGCGGATCGGCGCCTGGAACGTCTGGCCGAACTTGAAATCCATTTTGACCGGACTGACTTTCATCTCCGGCCCGGGCACCTTGCTGCCGATCTCCAGCGACGTGCCTTCGTCCGGCTGGATCCGGAGGCTCAGCAGATTGGGCGTGATGTTTACGCTTGGCGTCTTTGCAAACAGCACGTCCGGTACGGCCTTGAATTGGATCTTAACGTCGGTCACGCGCTGCGGCATTCGCTTGCCGGCGCGGACGTAGAACGGGACGCCGCTCCATCGCCAGTTGTTGATCTGGAACCGGAACGCCGAGAACGTTTCGGTATCGGAGCGGGGGTTGACGCCCTCCTCCTGCCGGTAGGCCGGCACGGCCTCGCCGCCGATTGAGCCCTGCCCATACTGCCCTCGCACCGTGCTTCGGGCCACGTCCTCCGGCGTGAACTGGCGGAACGATTTGAGGACCTTAACCTTCTCGTCGCGGATGTCGTCCGCCGTCAGCGAGGCCGGCGCCTCCATGGCGATCAGCGTAAGGACCTGCAGCGCGTGGTTCTGGACGATGTCGCGCGTAATGCCGGACTGCTCGAAGTATCCGCCCCGACCCTCGACGCCCAGCGTCTCCGCGACCGTGATCTGGACATTGTCGATGTACTTCTGGTTCCACAGCGGCTCGAAAATCTGGTTGGCGAACCGCAGGACCAGGATATTCTGAACGGCCTCTTTGCCCAGGTAGTGGTCGATCCGAAAGACCTGGTTTTCCTGGAAAACGCTGTTGAGCTCGGTATTCAGCGCCTTTGCCGTTGTGAGGTCGTAGCCGAACGGCTTTTCGATGATCAGCCGGGACCAGCCGCCCTCGCGCCGAGGCTGGTTCAGGCCGGCGCCGCCGAGATTCGCGATGATCTCGCTGAAGTTGTCCGGAGGCGTCGCGAGATAGAACAGATGGTTGCCGCCGAGGTTGTTGTCGCGGTCCAGCTCGCCAAGCCGCGTCGCGAGTCGATTGTAGCCCTCCGCGTCGTCAAAGTCGGACCGGACATAGTAGACGTTCTTGACGAACTTGTCCCACTCAGGGCCATCGCTCGGCAGCTTCGGCGCGAACTCCTTCATGTGCTCGTGTATCTCTTGCCTGTAGACGTCGTCGTTTTTGTCGCGGCGCGCGAAGGCGACGATAACGAAGTTCTTCGGCAGCAGACCTTGAGACGATAGGCTGAAGAGGCCGGGCATGATCTTGCGGCGCGTCAGGTCGCCGGTTGCTCCGAATAGGACGAATGCGCACGAGGCCAGTCCCGACTCCCTTGGTTCGGTCGTATTGTTATCCATGATGTTATCCATTGCGATTAATCGTTGCGGCGACCACGGGCATCGCCGGCCGCGTCATCCAGCAGCCAATTGCTAGATAGGGATTCGGCGCCGCGGATTCCTCTAGCGGCCTGAACGTTTTTTGGGCTCGTGCGTCGACTATGCCGTTCTGCATCGTGGCAGCCGGCAGTCCCGCTTAATCCTGTCAGCCAAATTGCGCAAAGTATCCCGCCGGGCAGGGAGTGTCCGTCAGGCCGGCGAATCCACCGCATGGCAAGATGAGTGCAGGACGCTCAGGCAGCGTCCCAACCACCTGGATCGACCAAGGAGGATCGAATCATGAACAAGCGATTGCTCGCCCTCGCCGGCCTCGCCACCGTAATCGGCCTCGGCGCGACCTACGCCGTCTCGGCGCAGACGCCGGGTCCCACCTTCGAGCCAATGGCACAGCGCGAGCGCCACCCGGAGATGCGCGCGGCGCTCCAGGCCCTGCGAAACGCGAAGGGCCGCCTGGAGAGCGCCGCCCACGACTACGAGGGCCACCGCGTCAAGGCGCTGGAGCACACGAACGCCGCTATCCGCGAGGTGGAGCTGGCGCTCAAGTCCGATCGCCACTAGATCATGATCGCTAGGGAGCGGAGTGGACGGTCTGGCCGGACGGGTCTCGGATCGTAAGCCCCGCCTTGCCGTCGGGCAGTACGGCCAGCCCGACGGCGCCCTTCCCCTCGCGGTCGCCAAGCGAAATCTGCGTCGTGCCGTCCTCCTGAACGTTGAGCTTGATCGCGCGCTGGCCCCCGGCGTCCTGGAGGGCCAGATTCGGCGTTCCGTCCGGCCGCACGTTGAGCACCACGCGCGCCTTGCCGGCCGCGTCGTGCATCGAAATGCCGCCGCTGCCGTCCCGCAGCGCCAGGAACTGCCCACGCAGCTTCTCCGCGCCGTCGTACAGTACGAGGGCGGCCGTGCCGCCCTCGGTCACGCTAAGCGCCGCGCGCTGCTTGCCCGTCTTGTCGAGGAGGCGGAGGGCCGGCGTCCCATCGTCCCGCGCGCCGAACGTGGCGCGCACGACGCCCGCCTTGTCGACAACGCGGAACTCCCGCGCCGTAATGACCGGCGCTTCCTTCTCCTGCGCGCCGACGCACCGGATCGCCACGTCGCCGCCGATGAGCAGCGCGGCCGTGAGCAGGGCCGCGCGCCACGTTCCAACCGATGCCGTGGGCATGTCAGACTGCCGGCCGGCCGGGGGCCTTGCGGACGGCGTGGCCGCCGAACTCGTTGCGCAGCGCCGCCAGCACCTTCATGCTGAAGCTGTCGGTCTGGCGCGATCGGAACCGAAGACAGAGCGAGAGCATGATGACGGGGGCCGGCACGGCGTGCTCGATGCTCTCCTGCACGGTCCATCGGCCCTCGCCGGAATCCTCGACGTAGCCGACGATATTGTCCAGGTTCGGGTCCTTGGCGAAGGCGTCCTTCGCCAGGTCGAGGAGCCAGGAGCGGACGACGCTTCCGTGCATCCAGAGGTCGCAGATCGCGTGCAGATCCAGGTTCGGATAGGGCGACGCTTTAAGGATTTCGAAGCCCTCGGCGTATGACTGCATCAGGGCATACTCGATGCCGTTATGCACCATCTTGACGTAGTGCCCTGCGCCGGCGGGACCGGCGTGAAGCAGGCCGCCCTCCGGCGCCAACGCGCGCAGGATCGGCTCGACGGCCTTGAACGCCTCCGCGTCACCGCCGACCATCATGCAGTAGCCTTCCGTGAGGCCCCAGATTCCGCCAGACGTGCCCGCATCCAGGAAGCTTATCTGCTTCTCCTTCATCATTCCGTAACGGCGCTGCGAATCGGAGAAGCGCGAGTTACCCCCGTCGATAAGGATATCGCCAGGCTTGAGCAGCGCCGCCGTCTCGAGCAGGACTTTCTCGGTCACGTCGCCCGACTTGACCATCGCCCAGACCACTTTGGGGGTCTGCTGCAGCTTACCGACGAGCTCCGCGGTCGAGCCCGCGGTCTCCACGCCGACTTTCCGGACGCGCTCCTGCGCCTCTGGCGACGGGTCGCAGCCGTAGACCTTGTGGCCGTGCTGCATGAGGCGCTCGGCCATGTTCCCGCCCATTTTGCCTAGCCCGATCAGTCCGATCTCCATGCGAGCCTTCTCCTTTATGGTTACCACGTGGTTGCTTGGCGCTTGTTGTCCAGTCCTTGCCGGAGCATCGCAACGTTCTGCACCCCTCTGCGCAACCCCTGCATTTTCAACGACCGATCCAAAAAATCGGGCTTCTCGTCGGAAGTCGGGAAGCGCGCCGTCCCTGCCCTTCATCACAGCCGCCACCAGGGCTTCGCGCGCGCCGCCGGCAGCCCGCTTGCCGGCGGCGCGTCTTGTCCCGCCGTCCACGGTGAGCCAATCGCCGATTCGCGCGGTCTGTACTGTGCAGCGTGCGCTTGAAGCAACTTCACGACGGCATTGTTGACGACAATCGGATCGGCCGTCGAGCCCGCCCTTCACGGACACTATAACATGAGTGATAGTGCCGCCCGGCGCAGCACATCTTGGAACTGCTGCGTCGAAGAGACTGCGGCCAATGGCAGCGGAGGGCCTGCCGGCCCTGCGTAGGCCTGGAGAGGCCGCTGCCACCATCCCACGTCGTGCCAGCGGCCGAACTTGTAGCCTGCCTTGTGGAACGTACCGATCGACTGGAAGCCGAGCGCCTCGTGGAGACCGACACTGCCGGCGTTCGGCAGAGTGATTCCCGCGAACGCGGTGTAGAACCCCTGCATCGGCAGCGCCTCCAGCAACGCGGCGTAGAGCGCCCTGCCGATGCCCTGGCGCTGGGCGGCCGCGGCGATGTAGACGGTGGTCTCGACGGACCACTGGTATGCCGGCCGCCCGCGGTGCGTGCCGCCGTACACGTAGCCGAGAATATCGCCGCGGCGCTCGCAGACAAGCCACGGATGGCCCGGCAGAATGGATCCGATGCGGATGGCCATCTCCGCGGTGGTCGGCGGCTCGATCTCGAACGAAGCCGGCGTATCGAGCACGACCGGAGTATAGATCGCCGCGATTTGGGCCGCGTCGTCCATTGTGGCAAGACGAATAGCGGGGCTCTCGGCCATGAGCGTAACTCCTGGCAAGCGGGTATGACCGCGCCGGCTCGCCGCGGATCCAGGCGACAAGCAACTTTGCCGGAGAAGCAGACGGTCGGTTACCGCCTATCCTCCAGTGTGGCTGGCCCGGGCGGTCGTACTGTTTCGTCAATTACAAGCGCCTTGATTTGCTCAATTGAAAGCGATCTCCCTTGCGCCCAGGCCGTATCGAAGGCCTCGGCGCTCATTGCCGAGCGGGTCTGGGCGACGAGCCGGTCGTAGCGACCGCGGTCGGAGAGGGGCAGGGGCGCCGCGATCTCCTCTCGCAACGCCGCCGCGGCGCCCCATAGCCGCACTGCGCGGTGGGGCTGCTCCTGCAGAGTCGCAATCCGGGCGCAGCCCTCCAGCGAGTGGGCGATTCCCTGCCTGTCGCCGACTCCCGCGAAGAGCATCAGGCCCTCGGCGTATAGCCTGAGCGCCTCCTCTGTATCGCCCCGCTCACGGGCGACGGAAGCCATGTTGTGACGCGCGTAGGCGATTCCCTGCTTGTTGCCCACCTCGCGAAATACCGCAAGACCCTCTTCGTATCGGGCCGTCGCCGCCGCGAAGTCGCGCTGTTCCAGCTCGATGTCCCCGAGGCCGAGCAGCGACCACGCGATTCCCTGCTTGTCCCCAACCTCCCGAAACAGCTTCTGGCTCTCCGCATACATTGCGCGCGCCTCGGCGTAGTCCTCCAGATCATGGGCCGTCTCGCCGAGGTTGTGGAGTGACCAGGCGGTACCCAATTTGTCGCCCACTTCCCGGAAGAGCGCCATGCTCTCGCCGTGCATTGCGCGCGCTGCCTCGTAATCGCCGCGGTTGTGCGCGATGTAGGCGAGCGTGCCGAGCGCTCCGGCCGTTCCCTTCTTATCGCCCAGTTGCCGGTTCACCGAAAGGCACTCCTCCAATGCGGTTTGCGCCGCCGCGAAGTCGCCCCGCGCACGTCCGAGCGCCCCGACTCCGCGCAGCGCCTTGGCTCGCGCGAGCGCAGGCGCGTTCTCCCCGGCCGCTGCGAGCGTGTCGTTAAGCCACTGATGGCCCTCGTTGAGGTAGCCCCTGATGTCCCAGAATCGCCACAGGGCGCCTGCGATCCGCAGTGCGATCTCCGGGTCGGGTCCGCCGAGCGCCGATCGAAGGTTATCGTGTTCCCGCTCCAGCCGGTCCAGCCACACTGCCTGGTCGGAGCCGAACAAGCAGGGCTCGGCCCCTTCCGCCACACGGACGGAGTACGCCTGATGCCGCTGGCGGACCGGCTCTGCCTCACCGCGCTCCGCCAGGCGGTCGCCGGCATATTGCCGCACCGTTTCGAGCAGGCGGTACCGATCCTCCGTTGGGAGTCGACCGTAGACCACGAGGCTCTTATCCACTAGGGATGTCAGCAGATCGAGCTGTTCCCAGTCTTCAATGTCGTTCGCGCTGCATACCTGCTCGGCGGCTTCCAGGGTCCACCCGCCGGCGAATACGGCAAGCCGGCAGAGAAGCGCCTTTTCCTTCGCGTCGAGCAGGTCGAACGACCAATCGACAAGCGCGCGCAGCGTCTGCTGCCGCGGCAGGGCCGTCCTGCTGCCGCCTGTCAGCAGTCGGAACCGATTATCGAGCCGGGAGTTGATCTCCTCGACGCTCATTGAGCGCACGCGCGCCGCCGCAAGCTCGATCGCGAGCGGTATGCCGTCCAGCCGATGACACAGCTCCGCGACGGCCGGCGCCGTGGTATTCGTTACCGAAAACTGCGGGTCGACGGAGGCGGCGCGGTCGATGAGCAGCCGGACGGACTCGAACTGGCGTACAGTCTCAAGCGTTTGATCCTGCCAGGAAGCGGGAACAGCGAGAGAAGGCACGCGATATGTCTGCTCGCCCGCCACTCCCATGGCCTCGCGGGAGGAGGCCAGCACGCAGACATCCGCGCAGCTCCTGAGCAGGGAGTCAGCCAGGCGGGCGCAGGCATCCAGCAGATGCTCGCAGTTGTCCAGCAGCAGCAGCATCTGCTTGCCTCTCATGTGGTCCAGCAGTGTCTGCAGTATCGGTTTGCCGGGCTCTTCGCGCAGCCCCAGTACGGTCGCCGCGGCCTGAGGGACCGGCCCGTGCGGATCGGCGTAACTCGAATTTGCAATCGGGGCCAGCTCGACCAGCCAGACGCCGTCGGCGTAGTTCTCCAGTGCCTCCGCGGCTACGTGCAGCGAGAGACGCGTCTTCCCGCAGCCGCCGCTACCCGTCAGCGTCAGCAGCCGTGTACTGCCAAGCATCGCCTTGACGGTTTCGATCTCCCGCTCTCGGCCAACGAACGATGTCGCCTGATGCGGCAGATTATTAGGCAGCGCGCGATTGTCGAGGCTCCGCAGGGGCGGGAAATCGGAGCGAAGGTCCACGTGCACCAGTTGGAAGATGGTTTCAATGTGACGCAAGTCTTTCAGGCAATGCTCTCCGAGGCTCTTTATCGAGGCTCCCGGAGGCAGGGTGTCACGGGTGAGCTGCTGCGTTACATCCGAGAGCAACACCTGTCCGCCGTGCCCGACGCCCAGGATCC
>DATGJU010000359.1:0-6461 GCA_035295045.1 Chthonomonadaceae bacterium | reverse complement strand
GTCATCAAGAGGCACTATGAGATGATCACGGACATCAGCCGCGATCGCAGGATGCGCATGGGCCGAATGTAGGCTCTTCACAGTAGAGCCGCCAACCTATACGTCGCAGCCTAAAGGGAGACCCGAATTGCCTCGGGTCTCCCTCACTTCTGCCGTCCCGGCCACAACGCCGCGCGTCATCGCACTCTAGGGACTCTGGCGGAGAGATTCGCGACGATATGGCGCGCAGGAGGCCCATTCCACTGACTCTGGCGGGCACGCAGGCCCGATCCACCGTATCGTCAGCGGCGCGCGTCCCTGCCCATGGCGTGGCAGGCACGGAAGCCCTTCACGGCGAACAGGCGGGCACGGTGGCCCTTCCCGGCGAGGAAACCGGCGCGGAGATCACCCCCATCGCCAGCCTGTTCGTGGATAGTGCGGGATAGCTCCGGCCGCCAGGCGCGACAAACGCGCGCGGTCCCTTCGCCATGGCCGGCGAGCGCCCTTGGATCGCGGCGGTCAGGCTGCCATCTGCGCCATCTTCGCGCATTCGGCGCTGCACGCCGCGCAGGCCTCCGCGCAGCGCTGCATCTCCACGTCGCCGGACCACTGCTCGCATTCACGGGCGCAGGCTCCGCAGATCGCGGAGCAGGCAGCGCATGTCTTCACGTGCAGCGGCGAGCCGCGCAGCATAAAGTTCGCGCTCGTCTGGCAGATTTCCGAGCAGTCACGCAGCAGGCGAACATGGTCCGGCTGTGCATGGCGGCCACCCTGAGTAAGGCAGTGCTGGACCGCAGTCTCGCAGACGACGTGACACTGCTGGCAGAGCGAAATACATCGCTCCATTGGATTCCCCATCGTGCTCTCCCTGACATCGGAGCATCGGTCACGCGCTCGTCGTGCGAGGCTTGTGCCCTTCGGATCGGACGCCGAAGTCGCCGCCGCTCTCTTCGACCTCGTCCAGATAGTCGGATGGAAGCGACGGGGCCGGCATGAATCCCCGCGCGACATCGCCCGTCGCCACGCAGTTGGTGATTATGGCGACGCTGGCCGCGCCGAGCGCCGTTCCGAGCGCGCCGCCTCTGCGCTGCCCATAGAACGCCAGAATGCCGGCGCCGATCGTCACCAGCATCCGCGTTCCGGGAGACCACCGCGCCGGCTGAAGGCGGCTGGGCACGAGGCGATCGGTCCGGTGGGTGATCAACCCAGGCGCGACAATCTCCGTCACGTCGTGCACGACTCCCCGGGCGCGATTGCTCAGGTCCCGTGCCTTCGAATCGACCAGGTCGCCCGTGTCGTTCCAAACGCGCACGACCTGATCGCGCATGCGCGCCCGCCGGCTGCGGCCGCGCGTTGGATCGAACAAGTACATCATGGCGGCGCCCACCGCCGCGCCTTTAAGGAACGAAATGATTCGCATGGCAGTCCCTCCGACCCGGTTTAGACGTGGTGACGTTGCGCGGCAGCTTGCGGTTCCTGGTTGTTGGCTGCTGGCTGCTGGTAGTTGGTAGCTGGTAGCTGGTAGTTGGCAGCTGATTCGTTATCTTGCTCGGTCACCTCATCACCCGATCGCCTCATCATTAAGTCACCCCGCGAGGCGCTTTTGATACCCGTCGTCGCGCAGCACGAATCCGGCGGAAAGAAGTGCCGAATGGAGCGGCTCCGGAGCGCGGCGCAGGTCGTCGATGGTCTCCAGCAGCAACGCACGGCGCTTCACGCTTTCGACCTCGTCTGCCAGCTCGTTCGCCAGCTCCCGCGCCATTCCCTCCCGCTGGTCCGGCTCCAGCGCCTCCAGGAATGTGATAAGGTGCGCCTCGTCCGGGCTGAGCCAGCCAGCGGGAAACCCGTCGGCCAGCACCACGCGCGCGCCCACCGTCCGCGTCGGCCGTCTCGCGCCCGTCCGCACCGGCCAGGGCAGCGCAATTCCATAGGCGTTGGCGGGATCCGTGGCGGCTAGTAGCTGGTTGCGGGTAGCTGGTTGCGGGTAGCTGGTTACTGGTTGCGGGTTGCGGGTAGCTGGTAGCTGGTTGATGGTTGAAGGTTGCTGGTCCGCGTCAATCGATTGCCGATTGCCGAGTTCCGATCGGCTCGTGGCTCCGTCCATTCGTTGAACGCGTGGACAAAGTTCTCCAGACTGCCTCAATGCGCGCAGCCGGTCCAGGGCGCCGGGGAGGGCGAACTGGAGCGCGCCCAGGCCCTCGACGAAGTAGCCGCGCCGGATCCGGCCGGCCTCCTCCATCGCGCGAAGCACGGGATAGGCGGCGCTGAAGCCGCCGGGCATCGCCTCGGCCTGGACGATCTCGCGCGTCAGCACGCCGAAGCGCGCAAGCAGCTGCCGGACGCGGGCCGTCGCACGCTCCGTCGGCGTCGGCTGGTCCTGCACCAGGTCGCGCACCAGCGACCAGCGGCCCGCGGCCTCCGGCGGTATGGCCCTGCGACCGGCGAGCGTCGCGCGGCTGAACGCGCCGCGGGCCGCCGCGATCCGCCGCTCCCGCGCCGGGTCCGGCGGACGGACGAGGGCGCGAAGCGGCTGGAGCGTATCGTTGGTCACCTCGCCGGCCCAGACCAGATCCCACAGCCCCTCCAGGACCGAGGCCGGAAATCCGCCGACCTGGGCGAGTATCTGAGGGAAAAAGGAGGCGCCGCGGCCGGCGAGCGTGTCGCGAATGGCGGCATGGACGTCGTCGGCATCAGACTCCGCGGGCGGTTCGACCAGGAGCGGGAGGCTCTCGGCGAGGAAGAGCCGGATCCAGCCGTCGTGCGCGCCCCGCTGCCGGCGCGCGACCCAGACCAGTTCGCCGGAAGCGAACAGCGCGTCCAGCTCGTCCGGATCGTAGTCCGGCATCCGCGCCGCCAGGATCTGGCTCTCCAGCAGCGAAGCTGGCAGCTCCGCGCCCTGAAGCTGCTCGATCACCTGCACGATGTCGCGTGGCTGCTCCACCCCGATGCCCTGCCAATCGACGAAGAGGCGCGCAAGGGCCGTCTCCTCGACCGGCTCGACTTCGCGCCGCAGGTGCTGCAGCGACATCTGCCGGACCGCGCGCAGAACCCCGGCATCGCACCACTCCTTCTCTGCTCCCTCCGGCCGGAACTCGCCCTCGATCACCCGGCCTCGCCCTGCCATCGCGCGGAGCGCCGTCAACACCGGTCCGACTCCCATCCCGAAGCGCGCCGCCGCCTCCTCGGCCGTGAACGGGCCGTGCGTCCGCGCGTACCGGCCGACGAGGTCGCCGACCGGGTCGCGGACCGCCGCGAGCAGCGGCTCCGGCAGTGCCACGTGCTCCCGCAGGCCGATCGCGTCGCGGTACCGCGCGAAGTCCTCGACTGCGACGAGCCGCGCCTCGCCGCCGATGGTAAGCGGAACCGCGCGGCCCTCGTCTACCAGCAGGCCGATCCAGGCGGGCACATTCTCCGGATGGGCGCTGCGCGCGCGGATTTCCGCTTCCGAAAGGTCACCGAGGTCGAGCAGCAGATCGTGCAGCGCGTCCGCGTGGCGCGCGGCGCGGTCCGGGATGAGATGCTGCAGCGTCCGCTCCCACTCCGCAATCGAGTCCGGATTGAGCAGCGCGCGCAGCTCCGTCGTGCCGAGCAGCGAGCGGAGCTGGACCGGATCGACCTGAAGCGCCTGCGCGCGCCGCTCGGCGACCGGCGCGTCGCCCTCGTACATGAAGTTCGCGATGTAGTGGAAGAAGAGCGACGCAGCGAATGGCGAGGGCGCAGGGTTGGTGACGTGAACGACGCGGATTTCGCGCCGGCGCACCTCGTGCAGCAGGCCTGTGAGCGCAGGCAGATCGAAGTCGTCCTGGAGGATTTCGCGATACGCCTCCAGCATGATCGGGAACGAGCCGAACTCGGCAGTCACGCGCAGGAGGTCCGCCGCCCGCCTGCGCTGTTGCCACAACGGCGACCGGCGGCCCGGCGCTCGGCGCGGGAGCAGGAGCGCGCGCGCCGCCGCCTCGCGAAAGCGGGAGGCGAAGAGCGCGTTTACGGGCGCGCCCAGGTTGGCAGCCCGCGCGCCGCCCCCGCCCACGCCGAGCTGCCGGACGATCAGCTCCTCGACCTCCTCCGGGTCCGGGAACATCAGGTTCGGGTCGGGAGGCAGGTCGGTCTCTGGGAAGCGGACCACTATGCCGTCGTCCATCCAGAGCAGGTCCGCCTCCTTGCCGGTCACGTCGAAGATCCGCGCGGCGACGGCCATCGCGAGCGGCGCGTGGACTCGCGTGCCGAAGGGGCTGAGCAGGCACATCCGCCACTCGTTGTTCTCGTCGCGATACGACTCGACGATGAGCGTCCGGTCGTCCGGCGCGCCTCCGGCCCGCTCCTGCTCTTTGAGATACTGGATCAGCGTGTGCGCCGCCTCCTCGTCCAGGCAGTACTCGTCCATCAGGAGCGCGGCGGCGTGATCGGGCGCCAGCGTTTTCGCCTGCCGCGCCAGGGCGCCGATCGCGCGCCCGAACTCCGGCGGGCGGCCTTTGGTATCGCCATGCCAGAAGGGCATCTTGCCGCTCTGGCCGGCCGCGGGCGTCACGAACACCTTGTCCAGCGTGATCTCGTCCACGCGCCAGGTCGTCGCGCCCAGGAGAAAGGTGTCTCCTACTTTCGTCTCGAACACCATCTCCTCGTCCAGCTCGCCCAGCCGGCCCTTCGCGTTGTTCGTGCCCGCCAGGTGGACCGTGTAGTGGCCGCGGTCCGGGATGGTGCCGGCATTGGCGATGGCCACGCGCTTCGCGCTGTGGCGCGCGGAGAGCCGCCCGGCCGCGCGGTCCCAGGTGATGCGCGGACGGAGCTGCGCGAACTCGTCGGACGGATACTTTCCGGAGAGCATGTCCAGCACTTCCGTAAGCATCCCGGCCGGCAGCGACTCGAAGGGCGCGGCGCGGCGGATCGTCCGCTCCAAGCGCTCGACGGTCCAGTCCTCCACGGCCACCATCGCCACGATCTGCTGCGCCAGCACGTCGAGCGGATTGCGAGGGTAGTGCATCGGCTCGACCTCGCCGCGCAGCATACAGCGCGTGAGCGCGGCGCAGGCCAGCAGATCGCCGCGAAACTTCGGCAGGACGAGGCCCGCGCTGCTCTGCCCGACCTGGTGGCCGGCGCGCCCGATCCGCTGCAGCGCGCTGGAGACGGTTGGCGGCGCCTCGACCTGGATCACGAGGTCGATCGCGCCCATGTTGATGCCCAGCTCCAGCGAAGAGGTCGCGACGATGGCGGGGAGCTGGCCGCTCTTGAGCGCCTCCTCCACCTGCAGCCGCTGCTCGCGCGCCAGCGAGCCGTGATGGGCGTGGACGATATCGGCGCCGGCCAGCGCGTTCAGCGCCAGCGCCATCCGCTCGGCGAGGCGCCGGCTGTTGACGAAGATGAGGGTGGTGCGGTGCGAATTGATCTGTTCGAGAATGAGCGGGTGGATCGAGGCCCAGATGCTCGGGGGCATCTTCGGATCATCGGTCGGGCTCGGCTCCGCCGCGATCTCGCTGGCGGGCATCATCACGCGGATGTCCAGCCGCTTCCCGCTTCCGGCATCGACGATCGAAACGGGGCGCTCGCCCTCCTCAAATCCGCCCAGGAACCGCGCCACTTCATCGAGCGGGCGCTGCGTGGCGCTAAGGCCGATGCGCTGGAAGGGCGCGTGCGTGATCTCCGCCAGACGCTCCAGCGATAGCGCGAGGTGGCTGCCGCGCTTGGTGCCGACCATCGAGTGGATCTCGTCTACGATGACGCACTGTACGCTGCGGAGTCGCTCGCGCGCCTCGGAAGTGAGCATCAGGAAGAGTGACTCCGGGGTGGTGATAAGGAAGTCGGTGGGCCGGCGCACGAAGGCGGCGCGCTCCTTTGCAGGCGTGTCTCCGGTGCGGAGCGCGATCTCCGGCAGATGGACCGGCGCCTCCATGCGGGCCGCGGCGTGGGCAATCCCACGGAGCGGCTCGCGCAGGTTCTTCTCCACGTCGACGGCGAGAGCCTTGAGCGGCGAGATATAGAGCACCCGGCAGCGCCGGTCGCGCGGGGGCGGCGCCTCGAACATGACGCGATCGATGGCGGCGAGGAAGGCGGCAAGCGTCTTGCCGGAGCCGGTCGGCGAGAGGAGCAGCGTATGCCGGCCGCTCTGGATGACCGGCCATCCCATCTGCTGGGGCCGGGTAGGCGCCTCAAAGTTGGCGGCAAACCAGGCGCGCACTGGCACGTGGAAGCCGTCGAGCGCGACATTCGGCGCGGGATCGGAACGGCGCGGCGGTTCGGTCTCCATAGGAAACCATTGTAACGCAATCGGTGCCAGAGCACAACGGCTGCTCAGCCAGCCACCGGCTTGAGATCTCGCAATTAGCCGGCGGGCGTCAACGCGCAAGGGTGTATAATGGCGACAATGAAGCAGGTGCCGAGAAGGGAATGCTGCGAATGGACCTTACAATTGACCTCAGTCCCTCGGAAGAGGCGAAGCTCTCAGAAATCGCGAGGTCCACCGGCATTGCGCCGGCTGAGTTCGTGAA
>DATGJU010000358.1:0-3420 GCA_035295045.1 Chthonomonadaceae bacterium | reverse complement strand
TGTGGGACAACGCGCCGTACCTGCCCGTTGGCGAGGTATTTGCCGCCCGCTCGCTTGACAACGAAGGCGACGCGGCGTTCCACCAGGATGTGGCCGCGCTCGAAGCGCTCAAGGCGCACGGGATTCGCGACATCGTCGTCGCGCCAACGCGGTCGCTCGCGGAGGTCCCGCCGGCAGCGCTTCAGAGGCTCGTCAGTTACCTGGACGGCGCGGACTTTCGATACGGCCTCACCTTCGGCAAGGGGATCTCTCGTCCGCTCGTCGGTATCGTCGTCCGGCCGACCGTCTATCGCTACTTTGAGAAGGATGCCGTCACCGCGACCTGGCAGGTCTCCAACACCGATGCCGGCCTCTTCGCCATGGTGGACGCGGACGGCAACAACCGGCTCCTCCGAGCCGACTACGTCGCCGTCAACAGCACGGTGGTCACGCTGCCTCTTGAAGTCGATCCCTCCGAATCGGCGCCGTCCGGCCGGGTGTTCGCGCACTTCTACCCGCATAAAGCTATCGTCGGCGACAACACCCTGCCCGACGTGTGGGGCGGATTCGACGACTATCGCGACCGGCTCCTCGCGCTGCTCGCCAAGGTCAAGTTCGGTAAGGGCCTGCGCTTCTTCCAGGACCCGCTCGCGCGCCACCTCGGTCTCGCCGGCGAGACGGACTACACCGTTCCGGACTCATCCGCATTCCGGCTGGAGTGGGAGGCGTTCCTGACGCAGCGGTATAGCGGCGTCGAGCGCGCCCGCGACGCCTGGTCGATAGCCGATGCCGACTTCAAGTCGCTCTCCGCCATGGCGTATCTCGTCCCGCTCTGGGAGAAGACGCACGGCATGCCCTACTTCTTCAACCCGGCGGACGGCAAGAAGATACGGATCGTGGACGCGAGCCGATCCCGCTGGTGGTCCGACTTCCTCGAGTTTCGCGACGCCTCGATCCAGTACTACATGAATACGATGGCGGACCTGCTGAAGCAGCAGGCGGCGAACGTCCCGATCGTCTATACGTGGACGCAGACGCACCCGATCTTCCTCAACCGCGAGCGGGCCGGCGGCTTCGACGGCCTCGTCATTCCCGCGCGCGGGGCCGCCTCCACGCTGCTCAGCCGAACGCTTATTCCGGGCTACAGTCACGTGGAGCAGGCGGATCGGGCGCTCTGGTGCATCGCGAGCGAGATCGACGCGCAGCCTTCGGAAGGCGGCGCCAGGTCGGCAGCGGCGCGCGGCGCGGTACTCGCGTCGGCGCCGCCGGGCACGCCAGGCCCTGCTCCGCTGGCCCAGTCGCTGGACGGCATACGCCTGTCGGGCGTGAAAGGCTTCTTCGTGGGCGCGCTCCCGGGCGCATCGGACGACACATCGCCGCCGGCCGGCCTGCCGGATGCCGCCCTAGAATCGCTGCACGCGTACGCCGCGCGCTTCGGCGCCGAGCCTGCCGTCGCGAACTACGCCCCGCAGATGCTGTTCTACCCGCAGTCCGCGCCCGGTCCCGCGCGCTCAGGCCCGATCCCGGGCTCCAACGTGCTCTGGGCAGGTTCGTACAAGGCGGGCGAGACCCTGGACTGGTGGCCTTCGTACAGCGGCTACTCTACCGATAACAACCAGGAGGCGGTACTGATCTCGTTGCAGGGCCGGCGCGAGACGCACATCTGGGTGCCGCGGCCAAAGGATATCGAAGCGTACACGCCGGAGGGGACGCCGGTCCCGTTCAAGACGTTCGGCAAGAACTGCATCATCATCAACCTCGACTCCACGCCGACGGTGTTCCGCACCGGCGGCCAGAAGCTGCTTCTGCAGGAGGCCGCGCAGGACGTGATGGCGCAGCTCGAGGGGCTCTACACAATCGCGCAGAACCGCAAGCTGGCGGAGGCGGCCACGATCCGCAACGTCTCGGACACCATCGAGCGCTACTACGCGGAGCGCGGCTACGAGAACGCCTACCAGCTGGCGCTGGGAAAGGTAAACGAGCTGACGGCGATCATCCAGCCCTACATCTGGATCGAGGGCGAGCGGGCATCCGCGGTGAACATGTTCGACGAGGTGGCGCGCAATCCGGAGGCGAGCAACGGCAGCTATCTCACGCTCTTCAACCACAACGCGCCGCCGCAGAAGTTCGACAAGTACGGCTACGGCGTCTACTATAGCGTGGACGCGCCCAAGGACGGCCTCTATACGCTCTGGCTGGCCGGATCGCTCCCCGCCCCGAATGTATCGCCGATCCTATGGCGCGTCGACGCGCCGCCGGACATGCCGGTGGCCGATGCGTCGGCCCACGGCCCGAAATACCTCGGCGACCGCTTCGGATGGATGCTGCTCGGCCAGGCCCGCCTGACGGCGGGCGCGCACACGCTGATGATCTTCGCGCCGGAGCGCGCCGTCTCGCCGAACGTCTACAGCTTCTCCATCGACGCCTTGATGATCACGCAGGGCGCGTTCCATCCGAACGGCGCCATCCGGCCCGTGCCGGTAGACGCCTCCGAGTTGAAGCAGCAGAAGCTGGACCGGCCGAAGAAGAAGGACCCTCCGACGCACATCAACCGCAACCCCTATCCCGACTCCACGCCGCGGCCGTTCGTCCGGCCGTAGGCGGCGGAAACCGGCAGGACGCCGGCGCACAATGAGGCGCCGGCGCGGTTGGCTCTTCGCGCTCGCCAATAACCAATCACCCGCAGTAGTACGGTCCGCTGCGCTCGCCAACTATCGTCTGCGCAGGGCGGGCGTCCCTGCCCGCCACCACACGCCACGGGTGAAGCCGCCCCAACCTCCCTCCCCGCTGCTTTCTTGCCGACACGGTATCGCACAAGATTTCGCGACGGCCGGCTAGCACGCGCCGTGCTGTCCGAGCCGCTGCCTAGGCGGCGCCTCGCTCCACGGCTGTCCGCCTTGCGGGTCATGCGCTCCGGCTACAAGGAAGAGAAACACCGGCAAATGATATTACTCCGCCTCGCACTCATGTGGTATTGCCTCCGCTTCGAAAACAGATTGACAAAACAATAGCCAGATCTGGCGATAGCGCAGGTTCCACGCTTGGGATAGAATGCGGTTGGTTACTGATGCCTCATCGCCGTTTGCACTTTCGAGGAGAATCGATGAACAACACACGTAGGACCGCTGATCTATCAATTAATCGCGTCGCAACCCGCGCGGTAGCGCGGACCGTTGCTTCCGCCTTCGCATCGCTGGCGATGCTGCTCGCCTGCGCCGGCGCATGCCGCGCTACCGTTCAGGCTACGGTGTTCGTGGCAATTATGACGCGGACGCCGGCCGGGGATCCGCTTTCGGTGTTTGAGCATGTCCCAAACTCAGTGGATAGTCCGCCCGGCTCGGCTTTGAAGGTGGCCGTGTGGACAACTCAATGGTGGAAGTTAGGATGGTGGTTCACTGCCCGGCCGATTCTTGGTAGAATCGAGTCGGCAAACCTAACCGA
>DATGJU010000357.1:0-5885 GCA_035295045.1 Chthonomonadaceae bacterium | reverse complement strand
GCTGCTGCGGTGTCAGGCGCGGCGGGACGGCGTGGAGCAGGCCGCCCGGCGCCAGGGCGGCGTGGACGACGCCCGTCAGGATCATCACGGCGAAGCTGAGGATGAACAGGTAGGTGGGCACGGCGAAGAGCGCGCCCGCCTGTTTCTGTCCACGCAGGTTCGCAAGCGTGAGCAGCAGGACAAAAGCCAGGCCGACCGGCACGAGGCGCCGATCGACGTGAAGCCCCGCGAGCAGTGGGATCGTGGCGAGATTCTGCACGCCGGACGCGATGGAGACCGCGACCGTGAGCACATAGTCGATGAGCAGCGCGGCCGCGGCCACCAGGCCCACGGCGATACCGAGGTTCTCCTTGCTGACGATGTAGCTGCCGCCCCCCGACGGGTAGGCAAAGATCGTCTGGCGGTAGGAGGCCGTAACGAGGATCAGCAGGATCGCGATCGCCAGCGCAATCGCCACCGTATCGCGCGCGTAGGCGGTTCGGTCGGCGGCCGTCGCCAGCCCCTCGGCCCCCAGCGCGAGCAGGATCTCCTGCGTCGCGTAGGCCACGGAGGAGATCGCGTCTGATGAGAAGACGGGCAGTGCAAGCAGCTTGGGCAGGCGCGCCTCGTCGGCGCTGCGCGTGGGTATCGGATCGCCGAAGATCAACCGATGCACGCGCGCGAAGGGCGTTCGCCGGTCCCGCGGCTCCTTCCCGGCCGGCGCGGTCATCCGCCCGCGCCGATCTTTCCGAGCCAGAGGCCGATTCCGAAGACGATGCCGCCGCCGACGATCACCTGAAGGATCGTCGCGCCGAGGGGCGTCTTCATGTACTTGTAACGGATCACCGCGATCGCGAGGAGCTCGAACACCACGACGCCGTACGCGACGTTCAGCGCAGCGCCGAGGCCGGTGATCAGGAACGGCAGCGTGTGGAGCATTCCGCCGATCGTGGTGGCAATTCCCGTGATGCCCCCACGAGCGAGCGGGTTGCCCCGTCCCGTTACCTCGCCGTCGTCCGAAAGCGCCTCCGCGAGTCCCATGCTGATACCGGCTCCGACCGACGCCGCCAAGCCCACGAAGAAGGCCTTGTGGCTGCTGTGCGTCAGGCCGGCGGTGGCGAATAACGGCGCGAGTGTCGATACCGAGCCGTCCATCAGACCGAGCAGGCCGGGCTGCACCTTTTGGAGCACGAAATCGTGCGTGTCGTTCGGCCCAGAGGGCCCGCACGCCCGCGACTCTGCCATCTCCTCGACCGGCATTGCCATTGCCCTCCCTTTTCACGATGCCTCTCACGCCACCCGCCATTGTATACGTCCCAGCCCCGCATTTGGCGGCCCGGCATGGCCGGACAAGCGCAAGACGAACGTGCCGTGGCGAATGGACGAACGCGCGGCCGGTCGCCGTTGCCGCGAATGAAGCGATATTGGAACAGATACCGTGGGGGCGGCGTCCGACTGCATCAGCCTGCTGCGCGAGAGAGCCGGGTTTCCGAACCATCGGTCGCCCCGCGGACGCGGGGCTGCGCGCTCTCCACCAGCGGAGACGCGAATGCAGGAAAGCGAGGCTATGATGAACATCAACCGCGGCGGATGGACGGCTGCGATCGCTGCTATCGCCACACTAGGCTTGGCGACTGTGACACCGGCGATGGCCGGCCAGCGGACCGGCTCCGATCGAGATCGCAACTCGGACTCGACGAGTCGTACACACTCAAGCTACTCAAGCAAGCGCTACAGCCGCGGCGCGCTCATGCACGGCAGCTCGACATGGACGCGCACACGCTATCATCGCCGGTACGGGCGACGCGGTCACGAGCATACCAGCCTGCACGCGTCCGGCGGCTCGATCAGCTTTGGCCACAACTCGCGGATGCATACCGGTCACAGCGGCAGCACGAGGTACCGAAACGGGGTCACCAGTCATTTCGGCGGATCGACGGCCCACAGCGGCGCTTCTAGCTCAACCGGCGGCACGGGACGCCAGCATACGGGCACGCAGGGCGGCCAGCGGCGAAACCAGAACGGAACCGGCGGCCAGTAGGCGGCTGGTAGGCATCAACTGGCCGGCACAGCCGAACGGATCTACAGGCCGTAAAGCGCCTGAAGATCCGCTCGTCGATTCGCTTACGGGATGGCTCGCGCGGATCCGGTGAGAGTACGGCCCCTCGCCGGACTTATCGGTGACGGGCCGGGGCCGCGCACCCGATCGCCCGCCTACCGGCCGCCTTTCAGCGCCGCCGAACCGGCGCCGCCGACGAGAGCCAACGACGTCGGTGTCCGACTCCCTTCGGCAAGGCTCCTGTCGAGGATGAGCAGGTCGGCGATCGTATCCCAGGGGCACAGGTCGAGGAGCGCGAGCAGCAGATGGCGGCCCTCCGGCGCAACGTCCACGCACTGGAGACAGGCGTAGTCCTTCACGGCGTGCGCCAGCGCCTGGCGCGGCTTGTCCGCCGGCAGCGTCCTCCGTATCTCTTCGCTGCATCTGAACGCCATGAGTATGGTCGTGAACTTGTCCTGCTGCATCTGCGCGCTCCTCTCAATGACCGTATGGGGTGGCTGGTAAATATAGTGCCGCCACTTTGATTATGGTGCGTGCAGCTCTGGCCGGTGTCCGCGGAATGGCCGATTGTCGGCGCGGCCGCCCGGCGCTTTGCCACGGGTCCGCGCGTGCGACTTCCGGGAGCGGCGCCCGAACCAGTTGCAGAGCGCTTGGAGACAGGTTGGAGGAGGAATGGGGTCAGGCGGGGAAGGATATCCGCGCGAAGCCATCCGGCGTATTCGACAGACCTGCGCGCCCGCCTGACCCATCTGCGCGCCCGTCGGATGACGGCGCGGGCAGGGAGGGCTCACAGCCGACCGGGCGGTTTTCGCGACCGATCCTCGTTTCCGAAGGCGCAAGGGATGAACTTTCCAGCGATAACCAACAACGAAGCCGGCCTGCGGACCGCGGACGAGGTCGCGGGATGGGTCGCCGGCCGACGGACCGAGCTGACCGAGCGGCTCGCCGACGCCGGTGCGCTCATCTTCCGAGGCTTCCCGCTGCGGACGGCCGAGGAGTTCGACGCGTTCGTCTCGGCGTTTGGCTGGCCCAACTTCCCGTACGATGAATCGCTGTCGAACGCGGTCCGCCTGAATCGGACGGCGCGCGTCTTCACGGCCAACGAAGCGCCTCCGGAAACCACCATCTTCCTGCACCACGAGATGGCGCAAACGCCGGTCTACCCCGCGAAGCTCTTCTTCTTCTGCGAGCAGCCGGCGGAGACGGGCGGCGCAACGCCGCTCTGCCGTTCAGACTGGCTGTGGGACCGGCTGCAGACGCGCTGCCCGGACTTTGCCCGGGCATGCGAGGAGAAGGGCCTTCGCTACTCGCACACCATGCCGGCGGCGAGCGACCTGGCGTCCGGCATGGGCCGAAGCTGGGCGGACACGCTGGGGGTCGCAGGAAGGGACGAGGCGGAGCGGCGGCTGACGGAGCTGGGCTACTCGTGGGAGTGGCGGCCTGACGGCAGTCTGACCGTGCGGACGCCCACGCTGCCCGCCGTGCGCCCGCTGGGCGGCGGCCGAAAGGCATTCTTCAACCAGCTCATCGCGGCCTACTGCGGCTGGAAGGATGCGCGCAACGATGCCTCACGGTCTATCACCTTCGGCGATGCCGAGGCCATGGACCGCGACGGCGTGATGGCCGCGGTGGCTATCGCCGACGAGCTGACGGTCCCGCTCGAATGGCAGCGCGGCGACGTGGCGCTCGTCGACAACTTCGCCGTGCTGCACGGGCGGCAGCCGTTCACCGGCGTCCGAAAGGTGCTCGCCTCTCTCGTCGAGCGGACGGACAACCGCGTGGAGTAGTCCGGCGCCTCGACCTCGGAGCCGCCCGCGCTGATCGACAGAGTCTTGGACGCCATCCGCTTCCTCCGGCCTATCGCACGACGAGCACGGGACAGTACGCGTCGTGAATCACGCGGTGGCAGACGCTTCCGACCTTCTCCGCCCTGTCGGCGCTAACGCCGCGGCTTCCGAGCACGACCACGTCGTACTCCTGCTGATTGGCAATTCGAGCGATGACTTCCGCCGGGTTGCCGATTTCGGTCAGGATAACGCCGGTGGATTCGCAAAGCGCTCTGCCGCCCTGACGCCAGTCTGCTGCGGCGCGGCGGCACAGCGGGCGCCGTATCCTGCTATAGCGCCAGCCGCTTTGCGAGCGCCCGCTTCACCAACTCCACCAGGAGCAGGTAGGTCACGATCACAATGCAGAGGAATACGAAGAAGCCGAGCGGCAGCGGCGTGAAACCGAGGGGGCCGGCAAGCGGGCTGTACGGAAGCAGGACACCAATGCCCACTACCAGCAGGGTGGTGGCGATCAGCGGGACGGAGGGCCGGCTGCGGAGCGGATTGCCCATCGTGCGGATCACGAACAGCACGAGCGCCTGCGTGGCGAGCGACTCGACGAACCATCCCGTATGGAATAGCGCCTGAGAGGCGTGAAAGACCCGAAACATTACGAAGAACGTTAGAAAGTCGTAGATGGAGCTGATCGGCCCAAGCGTCACCATGAAGGCGCGGATAACACCGATGTCCCAGCGGCGCGCCCGCGTCACGTAGCTCGGATCCACATTGTCCGTCGGGATTGTGATCTGCGCGAAGTCGTACAGGAAGTTGTTGAGAAGGATCTGCGCGGGAAGCATCGGCAGGAATGGCAGGAACAGTGACGCGCCCGCCATGCTGAACATGTTCCCGAAGTTGGAGCTCGTACCCATCAGCAGGTACTTCATCACGTTGCCGAACGCCTTGCGGCCCTCCAGCACGCCGTCGTGCAGCACGCCCAGGCTCCGCTCCATCAGGATGATCTCGGCGGCATCCTTCGCCACGTCCACTGCGCCCGCCACCGAGATTCCTACGTCGGCAGCGTGCAGCGAGGGGGCGTCGTTTATGCCGTCGCCGATGTAGCCGACCACGTGGTTGCGCCGCTTCAGCGCCATGATGATCCGGTTCTTCTGCGCCGGCGATACTCGCGCGAACACCGACGCGGTCTCGGCGACGCTGGCGAGCGCCGTATCGCTCATCTTCTCGACCTCTTCGCCCAGCACGATCCGGCCGCACTCGTGCCCGACTTCCCCGCAGACGTGCCGGGTTACCAGGTCGTTGTCACCCGTGAGGATCTTCAGAACGACTCCGTCGCGTCGCAGCGCCTGAATGACCTCGCCCGCGCCCGGAATAGGCGGGT
This sequence comes from Chthonomonadaceae bacterium, assembly GCA_035295045.1. Taxonomy (GTDB): domain Bacteria; phylum Armatimonadota; class Chthonomonadetes; order Chthonomonadales; family Chthonomonadaceae; genus DATGJU01. The sequence goes on along the minus strand of DATGJU010000357.1, from coordinate 685 downwards.
CCACGAACGCGAGAAAGCCAGACAGGGTAAGGTCGCGCTCGTCATTTGCGCGATAGGCCGGTTGTGTCGCGACAGAGCGATATGCTACCGCCAGCACGCGATAGCCGGACCGGCTCAGCCCCTCGAACGTCTCCTGGCAGCGCTTCGTGGTCTCCGCGTCCAGCACCTTCGAGTTGCCGCTGATTTCCACCTGCGTGCACTGCGCCAGAATGCTTTCCGGCGCGCCCTTGGAGATAAGCAGCCGCTCTGTGCCGTCCTCGACGATAATTGAGAGGCGGCGCCGCTCGAAATCGAACGGGATCTCGTCGATCTTCGTGTATTTTGAGACGTCTGGCTCCGGTGATTTCAGGATCGCCGTGTCCAGCGGGCTGCGGATCCCGGTCTCGAAACGGCTGTTCAGGTAGGCCAGCAGAGGAACGCGCTCCGAGCTTCCGCCGATCGGGTCGGTCACCCTTTCGAGCGCCATCTCGCCGGTGGTCAGCGTGCCTGTCTTGTCGCTGCAGAGCGTGTCCATGCTTCCGAAGTTCTGCAGCGCCGCCAGGTGCTTGACGATCACCTTCCTGCGGGCCATCCGCAGCGCGCCCTGGCCGAGCGTGATCGTGATGATCATCGGCAGGAACTCGGGCGTCAAGCCGACCGCCAGCGCGACCGAGAAGAGGAGCGATTCGAGGGGGTCGTGCCGTAG
>DATGJU010000356.1:0-15060 GCA_035295045.1 Chthonomonadaceae bacterium | reverse complement strand
AGGGACCGAACGCCAAGCCCATCGTCGCGGGCCTGATCGGGGTAATCAATCCGGGCAACACGGTTACCGTCGGACCGGGCGACTACACCTTGAAGCTCACGACGTTCACCGGTCCGAACATGGCCGGAGCCACCTCCGTCTGGGCTCCCATCCGCGTCGATAACGCGCCGCCGGCAGTCGCCATCACCAAGCCCGCGGACGGCGCGTTCACGGGCGCGATGGTCGAGGTCGATGGAACGGTGAGCGACATCGTCGGCTCGGCGCACTATGGGCCTGCCGACGACCTGAAGCAGATCGATATCATTGTCGATGGCGTCGCGCACCACGTGACGCCTTCCGGCAACGCGTTCACCGCGCAGTTCACGCTCGCCGACGGCGACCACGTGATCACGGCCGTTGCGGCGGACCTCGCCGGTAACCACGCTGCCGCCCCGCTCGCCGGGCCGCCGGCAACGCCGCCCAACACCATCCACGTCGACACCGTCCCGCCGAAGATCCTGATCTTCAGCCCCGTGCCGCAGCCGGCCTCGATCTCGTTCCACAATGGCACCTTCGTCGTCGCCGGCGCGGTGGACGACGCACACCCCGCGACATGGTCAATCGGCTTGACGGCTCCGGCAGGCGTACAGGTAAAGGCGTCGGACGTGCTCAGCGCCACCAGCGGCACCGGTGCGAACATCACGGCCACATTCAATACGAAGGCTGCGCCAGACGGCAGGTACACGCTCACCTTCACCGCCACCGACCAGGCGAAGAACACGGCGACGAATTCCGTCGACTTCTATGTCGACAACACGCCGCCATCTCCGAAGTTCATCAGCCCGACGCCGGCCGATGGCGCCATCGTGAATACGCTTCAGACCGCAGCGGCCACGATTACCGATAACATACCAGACTCCAACAACGTCCTCCTGTACCAGATCCTCGAGAACGGCGTGCCGCGCCTCACGCCTCCGGGACGCAAGACTCCGCCATCGACCATTACCAACGTTGCGCTTCAGAACCCTCCGGCGAACGGCGCCCACGTCCTGCAGATCGTCGCGACCGACCAGGCCGGTAACACGAACACGCCCGACGTAGCGAGCGGCTCGCAGCGGACGTTCTTCTTCGACAACATTCCGCCTACGATCGTAAGCATCCAGTACACAGCGCCTGGCAGTACGTCAGGCATGGGCGTGCTCGACGGAAGCTATCTCAAGAATCAGATTCGGATTGTCATAACGGCCCGCGACAACCTGTCCAATCCGGGTAACATTCTGGTCCCAATGGTTACGCTCTCGGGAAACGGAAAGAGCATCCCACTAACACCGAACCCAGTCGCCGGCGTAACCTACACGGGCTCGGACCTTATGTGGACCGCGGACCTGCCGATTACACCCGCCGCAAGCGAGGATCCCAACGACCCGACTCCCGATCCCTCGAACGGACTATACCGGATCGATGTCAGCATGACGGACAAGGCGGGCAACACGGCGACCTCTTCGGCGACATTCAACGTCGTCAACGGCCCACCAAGCGCATCCCTGAGGATACCATCCTATAACCTGGTAGACGAGTTCGCGAACGCCCTGACGTATCACCCGCATCCCGACATGCCTATGCCGGGGAAGCCGAACCTCCACCCAGTTGGGCGCAAGTACTACAACGACACTCCGAACGGATCGACGTTTACAGATGTTTCCGTGGCGTACCTCCGGCCCAACGCGAAGACATTGGTCTTTCCCGAGGAGATGGCTGTAAATTCGACGCTCGCCGGCCATAACTTCGTCTATACAAATCCAACTCCGAGGGCTGGTAACGCCACCGGTGACGTCATACCGTTCTCCACGTTCCTGCTGCAGCTAACAGACAAGCAGACGCAAACGTTGACCGTAACGCAACCAGGCGGTTCGAATGTCGTTCTGGGAGCTCCGATTCTTACCCCGGAAGGCAAGTTCACGATGGTATTTACGGCGACCAACGCCGCGACGGACCCAGCGAGTGGCCTTATAACTCAGGTCGATTCACGCCAGCTAAGCGTGGTGGTCGATTCTTCGTCTCCGGTCGTCACCCCACTGGTTCCGGTGAACGGCGTCGGGTCTCCGATAGTTGTGGTGCCATCGTCGCTGTTCAACTTCTCGTTTAAGATAAACAAGCCGCTTAAGGACGTTACGGCAATTGCTCCGATATTGCGTGACTCCGCGACCAATGCGCCCGTCGCTATCGCAACGGTCTTCCGCGTGTCCGACGGCAAGCAGATTCTCAGTCCTATATCGCTGGCTTCCGTCATCTCTTCGCCGAACCTGAACGGACAAGGCGGAATTGCGACGTTCTCGGGCGACGCGTTCAGGGGCTTTACCGTGAACTGGCAGATGCCGGTGCTGCCGGCCCTCTACGCCGCAAAGCAGGAGTACCGCGTGGATATCACGGGCGTGCAGGACGTTGTCGGAAATGCGGCGCCCACGAAAGTAAGCTACTTCTTCACAGTCAACGTGAACTGACGCGCAACGCGTTACGGCGGGCACCTCAGCCGGCCGTAACGCGGCGCAGACACGGGCGATAGGTCCGAATCGGTACGGCCCGGGGGACCGGCACACTCCAGCAAACGGAAGGATCCATGAAAACAACTATCCGCACACGAAAATGGGGCCGCGTCTGGCCCATCGGAAGCTCCTCCGGCGCGCTGGTGGCGGCTGTCGGGTTGATTGGCGGATCTGCGAGCGCGCAGTCGATCGCACCGCAGCGGCTCAGCCCGGATCTGCTCCAGACGCTCGGCGTCGGCTCGCGCTCGATCGCGATGGGCGGCGCCTATACGGCCGTTGCGGACGATATCAGCGCCACCTACTGGAACCCGGGGCGGCTTGGATACCTTACCCGGCGCGAATTCATGATCGAATACCGACCCGTTGTCGCGTCGAACTTCAATTCGATGGTTTTGCCGACCGGAACGACCGCCTCGACCGGTGTCCACCCCGGCAATCCGCAGGTCGGCTTCGTCGGCCTCACGCTCCCGCTGTCCACCCAGCGCTACGACAAGACCAAGCCCGGATCGGCGGATCGCGTTCGAGCCGATCTGGGCACGATCGGCGTCAGCTACACCTTGGGCGGCTACTTCAGCCTCCACAGCACGTCCCAGCTCATTGCGCCCGGCCTGGATGCGAACAACAACCCCGTGAATAATGACCAGGCGACGACGACCGACCAGTTTGTCCGCAACTCGTTCATCAGCGTCGTGTATGGGACACGCTTTGCGGTCCGGCGCAAGGCGCCGGCTCGGGAATTCGGCATCGGCGTCGGCTTCTTCGTCGTCAACCAGGAGTTTAGCTCGAAGATCGCTCAGTCGTCGTTCCAGCAGGCGACCAAGCCGAATTCGCCCAAAATACCCATCGGCATCCCGCTGCTCCCGACAGATGTATCGGCGCATGGCGGTGGCGTGGGCGGATCGGTCGGCGTCAGCTACCAGGGCGTCTCCAACGACGGCAGCAGCACGTCGCCATTCAGCTTCGGCATGTCGTACCGGTCGAAGGCCAAGCTCTCCGGCTTCAACCAGCCGCTCGCGGAGTCGTTCAACGACGAGATTCCGGACCGTCTGAACGTCGGTATGGCCTATACCGCCGACCTCAAGGGCGCGCACAGCGGCACTCTCAAGCACGCTTCCGTTCTGCGCACCGCGGTCGAGGTGCAATTCCAGTCCGCGGCGAACCGCCGGCGCGACTCGGCTGGCAACCTTAGCCAGACCGACCAGCGGCGCGCCGTGGCGGACCTGCACCTGGGTCTGGAATGGGTCCCGCGGCTCGACACCAGCGTCCGCACTCCCATCCGCATGGGTTTCCGCACCGTGTCGAACGCGGCGACGGTCTACACCTACTACGACAACATCTTCTCGATCGGCGCCGCCTACCAGAGCCGCTCTGAGGGCGCGCTCGTGTTCAGCATCGAGCCGACCGCAGAAATACTTACAAGCAACGGTTTAACGCAGTATACTATTACCGGCCGGATACAGTTCTAGCCGGAAGCCGGGCGCTTCCCGGCACGGAGCGCCCGGCAGTACTATCATCAGCCCCCCTTTATTGGTGGCGCCGATCCTTACTTCGGAGAGAACTATGCCAACCTACGCCCCAATGCGCCAATCCATCATCCGTGGCGCAGCCGCAATCCTTACCCTCTCCGCCGCGCTTCTCGCCGGCGGCGCGCGGCCCAGCGCCGCGCAGCGCGACCCGAGCTGGGTCGAGCGCTACTGGTCGCCGCTCTTCCCGGAAATCCGGCGCGCCTATCTCACCGGCGCCGCCAAGGACCTATCCCCGGCCGCGGAGCAGGCGGCGAAGCAGGCCGCGGCAAAGGAGTATACCGAGATCGCGGAACAGGCCGCCGCTCTCTCGCACGCCATTCGCGAGGACGCCGAAGGTAACTTCCGGCCGGCCGGCACGCAGGACCAGACAATTCTCGGCGCAAACAATCGCCCCGGCACGCCGAGGCTCCTCGCCGGTATCGCCTTTGCCGAGGCCGCTCGCCTGGCCGTCGATCCGGACGACAAGTCAGGCGAGAAGTCCCGCCTCTATGTTCAAGCGGCCGGCTGGCTGAAGCAAGGCCAGGACCAGAAGAACGGCCGGTACCCCTCGTATAGCGCGCCGTCGTTCTCCAAGCTCATCGTGCTCGGCGACATCGAGCGGTTTCGCGTCGGCCAGTTCTACAAGCCGAACGGCGCCGAAAGCATCGAGCGCTCATTCCAGGAACTTGCCGGCCTTAGCTGGGAGGCTGCCGCAGCCGGTAAGGGACACGCTGCGTCCAACTTCAAGTGGGGCGACGAGGCGGCGCTGCTCGCACGCGTGAGACTTCTGCTCGGCGGCACGGTACTGCCGGACGCGGGCCAGGTCTCACCGGAGCAGGCCTTCATGACCAACGTCCAGACGGAGCTTCGCGAGCGAATCCAGCCGCCCCACTTCGTTGGCGCTCCAGTCGAGTCCGCCGATAGGGTGGTGGTCCACGTCTCCAGCCCGCTTCCGTTCGACATCGTAACGCAGGATGGCACGATCGTCCGGCCGTGGAGCGACATCAAGAAGGAGCTGGAGGCGAGCTCCGGCTTCGAGCTATCCTTCAACAAGACCTACGATCCCGCCAGTCTTCGGGTCGCGCTTGCCGCGGAGAGCGTGAAGGCGCTGACTCCCGGACTCCTGCAGGAGCTGCCTGATTTCGGCGTCTACCAACAGAAGCCGCTCGCAATCGCCGTGGCGGCCAAGCCGAAGCCCCAGCCGCTGGTCCTCGGCGTCAGCATTCCGATTGCCGACACCCCGGAAGCGACCAGCGTGCCGTCTTCCGTGCCCATCGTGCTCGACGGCAAGCCGGACAAGGTGACCTACCGTCTCGCGCGGGCCGAAACTCCAGGCGGCACGATGGTGGATGTCGGCCCGCCGCAAACCGAAGCGCCCGCGAGTGCGAGCTACAACTACAACATCGTTCTTCCCAAGGACAGCCAGGGCAGTCCCCGGCCTGGTTACTATCAACTCACCGTCACTGCCGAGCGCGAAGGCGCGAAAACCGACACCGCTATCCATACCTTTGGCTATCACCCGTTCCGCGAAACCGGGCTGGCATTCCTGGTCGGCATCGACAACTACGTTGGAAGGAACGCTTTTGACCATATGGCGGACGGCGTCGACGCGCTCAAGAAGCGGTTGATCGACGGTTTCCACTATCCGGAAGCGAACATTATCACGGTGACCGTGCGGCGCGGAGAACCGCCGGTAGTCGCACCCTCCATGTTCGGCTCCGCGTGGCCCGATCCGGACGCGCCTGGCGCCTTTGTCGGCAAGAGCTGGATAAACAAGGTCTTTCAGAAAGTCGAAACCTACGCGAAGGAACATGACTTCAAGCACGTAGTGGTCTTTTTCGGCGGACACGGCGAGGCCAAGGACAAGGCCGATTGGTTCGCATTGCCGTCGACCGATCCATCGCAACACCTCCTGTCATCCATGGAGTGGGTGGACCACTTCAAAAATGACGGGCTCGAGGTGATCGGCTATTTCGACGCATGCCGCTACGGCGACGAGGTAGCGTCCAAAGATCTCAATCTTCCCGAGCGCTTCGCCGCCATTCGCTCGGCGGCGCCGGGAAAAGAGGCGTACGCGAACAGCGACAACGTACGGCTTCCTGACGCGGGTACCGGTATCTACAGCTATTTTACGGGCGCGCTCTTGGCCGCGACGAACCGGGCGTCAACGGATATTTCCGTCAACTCCCTCTTCGTCGGCATAAGGGACGAGATTAAGAAGTATACGTTGCCGCGATTCGAACGGCAGGATCCAGATCTCCAGGCCAAGTCCGAGCGGGAAAAGCAGCTTCCGGCGGTGGAACCGCGTTCTAAATAGCACAAACCGGGGCAATGCCGGCACGCGCCGGAGACACCAACCCGAATCTCGCCGTCGGAGCAACAATGAACTATTGCTCTGACGGCGGTGGCTTTTGCTGGATTGTTGCACAAATGTGAAACCGCACGGGCGGGCTGTGTGGTATATTAAGCAATAGTTTCACCGGCGTTATCACTGCACGCTGTTGGCCGAGCGTTTTACGCGCCCCATTTCGAGTGGCGCGGTAGGAGAGGAGTGTTGAGCTACGTGAGATATCCTCTTGGCGTCATTGCGTTATCCCTTCTGGCAGCGTTTGGCTGTGTGCGGACATCCGCCCAGGTAATGCCGCGAGATACAGCCGCCGGCTGGGCAATCATCATTGCGGCGGATTACCAGGCGAAAAGCCCTGCAACCGTGGACGTGATGCTGCCCCTGCAGCACGTCCGTGCGAAACTCAAGCTTTACGAATGCGTGCAGCGCGACGCGATCCGTGCGTATGCCGCGCTGGTCAATCAATACGGCCTTCCGGCAGACCACATCATCCTGCTGTCAGAGGGGACCCTCATAGACGCCTTCGTCAAGGACGTTGCGTTTCCGCAACCCGCCGTTAAGACCAAGGACCGGCTCGTCATCCCCGATCACCCAGCATTCGTAGATAACGTCAACAAGTGGCGGCGGGCCATTGATCAGCATAAGGCTCCTTGGCTTGGAGACCGGATCGCGACGGCAAATCCCGTTGGTGACGGGGCCACGGTTCTAGCGGATATGGTCCATCCGTACGGCGGATCGTCACCCGGACTACCCCTATACGGGGCGCCAACCGCGAACAACTTCCGTGCCGCACGGGACCTCGTGAGCCGATTTGCGAGCCCGGACCAATTCGTTATGTTCGTTGTCTCCTCTCACGCAGGCCCGACGGCGAAGCTCGTCACCTTGCCCCAAACTGGAAGCCAGTCACTAGATCAGAGCAGCCTTTCGGCCGAGGATTTCCGGCTGTCAGGCTGCAAGGCCCGAAGCCGCATAGCGGTTCTGGACTGCTCTCTTTCTCGCCCGCAAGAGTCCTATCCGGCACAGCGTCGGCAGGCGGCGCGTGCGAATCAGGTGGCGTTGCGAACAGCGCTCGGTGCGCCCCAGGCGCCCGCGATCATCCTGAGCGCAGGCACGGGCGACGAGCCGACGTGGCCGGAATGCCTGTGGGGCGAGAGCGGCTTCCTGTATGCCGTGTCCTGCAACTATCTATCGGCTCCAGGCCTCACGGACACGGAGGCTTTCCAACGCGTTCAGAAAGTCTGGACCGGGGAGTTCGGCCTTTACTTCAGCCAGCGTGACTATCCGTCTTCGGTACGTGCGCAGCTTGCATCACAATACGGTCTTCGCGGCGCACCGATCGGCGACGAACTAAACTATAATCCCGAATTGGGAGATCGTCTGATTACACCGGACAACGTCCAAACAAAGCCGAAGCTGGCGACGGACGGCAAAACTACGCTTACGAGCATCCTTGTCGCGGATGTGCCGGTAATGGCGGTGCCGGATGCTACGCGCGCAGATATCATTGCTAACCGGTTCAAGGTGTTTCTCAATTCGAAGCCTTCAGCCGCGCAGCTGCGGGCAATCCGAGTCGATAAACAGAACGGCGACTACGTCGTGCGAGTGCCAATGAGAGTCGGGCTGGATGTAGACGGCAAGCCTGTCACGTGGCTAGTCACGGCAGACCCCACTTGGGCCGCGATGAAGAACTACTCTGCGCAGGGCCTGGCAAGGTTGCTGGCCACTGAAATTCAGAATGGCATCGCCGGGAAGACGCCAACCGCCGCAGAGGACCACGACGCGGAGTACTTTCTCGGTCAGGCCGATACGGACAGATTTGCGCTCAGCAGCATGAGTCCGGGAAGCCGCGAATTCGAGGAGGTCAAGCAGCGCGCTATCGAGGAGTATAATGGCGCCATTGCACGAGATCCGCTGCTAATGGACGGTTGGATCAATCTCGCTCGCCTCTACCTTACGGTAGGCGACAAACAGAACTGCCAGGCGACAATCGTGACGATCCATCGGTTTTTGGACGGCGCCGGATCGCCTGCGAACGGCGTGGTCGAGCACAACCTGACCCTGCTCGAAACGGACCTCAAGAACGCGCCATAGTGGCAGCCCGCATGCTGAGAGGGGAGTGGATCACGTTGAAAGTCGCCCTGACTCTGCTGTCTGTCGTCGCGCTGGCCGCGCTCGCCGCCGCCCGCGCGCCGGCCCAGCTCCGGGACACGAGCTGCGGCTGGGCCATCATCGTCGCCGCCGACTACGAGGGCGCAAAGTCCGAGCCGTACACGCTGCACGGCCCCGATGCGCGCCAGGACCCGAAGCAGGCGACGCTCTACGATTGCGTCCAGCGCGATGCCATTCGCGCCTACGTTGCGCTGACAAACGAGTGGCATCTGGCGCCCGACCATATCTTTCTCCTCGCCGAGGGGCCGCTGATCGACCGGTTCACGGCGGAACAGGCGCTGCCGGAGCCGCTATTCCCGCAGTTCGGAATGGCTGGCGAAAGCGCCGCCCAGCTCCACATCGCGCTCAGTACGTGGCGGCGGGAGCTTGAGCTGGAGAAGCGGCCCTGGGTGGGCGATCGCCTTCCCGTTTCGCGCGGTCTCGGCCCGCCTCATACGGCCCTCGAGGAGATGGTGCATCCCGCGCCGACGGACCACAACGACGGCCGGCTGCCCGTGTCCGGCGCGCCGACCGCGCGCAATTTCCGGGCAGCGCGCGATTTCATAAAGAGCCTCGCAACTCCGAACCAGTTCGTTATGTACGTAGTTTCGGCGCACGCCGGACCGACCTCCAGGCTGGTTGCGCTGCCGCCGCCGCCGGGTCAGACGCTGGACCAGAGCAGTCTGGCGGCAGCGGATTTCGCGCTCGGCAACTGCCCCGCCCACAAGCGCGCCGCTTTCCTCGACTGTTCGCTCACCCGCCCGGACGAGGCCTTTCCGCCGGCGCGCAAGCAGGCTGCGCAGGAGAATCTTGCCGCGCTGAAGCAGGCGCTGGACGCGCCTCCTGTTGCCGCCACGATAATGGTCGCGGGCCGCGGCGACGCGGCGACGCAGCCGTACGGGGTATTCAACGAGAGCGGGTTCCTGTACGCCGTGTCGGGCCGCTTCCTCGACCGCAAGAGCGCGGGGCTCTCCGAGGCCGACGCGTGCGGCGCCGTCCGAACGGCGTGGAATTCGCAGAGGGCCGTCGAGCACGATTCTGCCGCGGCACGCATGGCCCTGGACTTTGGCGACGGTCCCGCGCCCATAAACGAAGTCTACCACCTGGCCCTGATTGCGCCTGCCCGCAAGCCGGGAATCACTGCGGCCGCCACGACACCGGCGGGAGTTCCCGACCCGAATGCGCTGACGCTGCGGGAATCCATAATGGTGGACGGTAAGACGCCCGCTACCGCGGTGCGTCTTGGCTATCGCCTCCTGGTGAAGGTGCCCGGCTACCCGAACGAACGCGCCGACAAGATTATCCGGCGCTTTGGCGTGCTCTTGAAGTCCGGGATGCCCCTTCACGACTATGACCGTATCACCGAAGGGGTTCGGAATAACGAGTGGACGGTCGTCGCGCCCACGCACGTCGATCGCGAATACGGCGTCGACACGGACTGGCTTGTAACCGCGGACTCTAAGCTGGCTGCGTTATCGGGGGGCCTCTCCGCGCACAACCTGGCGATCGAGTTGTCCGCTCTTATCCGTGAAGGACTGGTCGGCGGCGGCGCCGAGACGATGGGGCCAGGGGACGAAGACGGACCCTACCTGCTCGACGCGGCCGACGAGCTGCTGATCCGGGTCCAGAAGGCGAGCCCCGGCTCGGACGCCTTCAACGACGATGTCCGGCTGGCCGAGGAGAAGTATCTCGCGGCGATCGGAAAGGACCCGTCGCTTGCCGAGGCGTGGCTTCATTTGGCGCGACTTTATCACGTTGCGGGCGACGATCGGCTAAGCCGCGAGACGATTAGCCAGTTGCGCAAAGCCGTATCGGGCTTCCCGCCGGATGCGCGACACGTCGTCGATACCGAGATCGTCGCCCTCACGAAGGACCTGGGCCCGGAGCAGTAGTATGCGCCCCGCTCGCCCGGCCTCCGTCCGAACGTGAGCGCCGCGGCCGAGTCATTGCCGGTGCGCCGCCACGATTCAAATATCGCACAGTTCCAGGGCCTCCTCCAGGCCGCTCCATGGTGCAAACCGGGCGGTTAGGAGGAGGTCTTTTCGCGTGCGCGGCTAATATTCGGACCTGTGGGCAATACGAACGACAGGAGACCGACGATGACCGTCGCCGCGCCGGCCGCCGGCATCACCGCGGCCATAGATGCCATCTACCGTCAGGAGTCGCGGCGCATCCTTGCCACCCTGATCCGCCTCCTCGGCGATTTCGACCTCGCAGAGGAGGCGCTCCAGGACGCATTTGCCGCAGCCGTGGCGCAGTGGCCGCGCGATGGCGTGCCGGCCAATCCGCGCGCCTGGCTCGTCTCGGCGGGCCGCTTCAAGGCGATCGACGCCATTCGCAAGCGCGTCCGCCACGACGAATCGCTCGCGGTCGTCGGCGAGGACCTGCTGGCCCAGGCGAACGACGACTGGACGCCCGAGCTGGAGGACGTGGTGCACGACCGGCTAAGGCTGGTCTTCACCTGCTGCCATCCCGCGCTCGCCGCGGAGGGCCGCGTCGCGCTCACACTGCGGGAGGTGTGCGGCCTGACCACCGAGGAGATCGCGCGGGCGTTCCTGACGGCGCCGGCCACGATCGCCCAGCGGATCGTCCGCGCCAAAAAGAAGATCCGCGACGCAGGAATCCCGTACCGCGCGCCCTCGCAGGAGGACCTGCCGGAGCGGCTCCCGACCGTCTTGCAGGTAGTGTACCTCGTCTTCAGCGAAGGCTACTCGGCCTCGGCCGGCGACTCCGTGACGCGGGCCGACCTCACGCGCGAGGCGATCCGCCTCGGCCGGCTGCTGGTAGAGCTCTGCCCGGACCCGGAGGCCGCCGGCCTTCTCGCCCTCATGCTCCTCCAGGAGTCGCGTCGGGCGTCGCGCTCGCGGCCCGACGGCGAGCTGGTACTGCTCGAGGACCAGGATCGCAGCCGCTGGAACCGCGAGCTCATCGCGGAGGGCGTCGCGATTGTCGGCAGCGTCCTGGCCAGGCCGGGCTTGGGCTCGTATGCCGTCCAGGCGGCGATCGCGGCCGAGCACGCGCGCGCGCCCGCGGCAGCCGATACGAATTGGGGCCGTATCGTCTCGCTCTACGATCTGCTCAGCCGCATCGAGCCATCGCCGATTGTCGAGCTCAATCGCGCCGTCGCAGTCGCCATGCGCGACGGTCCTGAAGCCGGCCTGGCGCGCATCGACGCGATTTTGGCGGACGGCGTCCTTGCAGACTACCACCTGGCGCACGCCGCGCGCGCCGACCTGTGCCGCCGCGCCGGGCGCGCCGCAGAGGCCCTCGCCGCCTATGAGCGCGCGCACGCCCTCGCCCTGCAGGAGCCGGAGCGGCGCTTCCTCAAGGGGCGTATCGATGCGCTGCGCGCCGTGACGGCGTGATCCCGTGATCGGGTGAGCGGGCGAAAGTCCATTTCGTCCATGTCGGTTGCTGGCGAACGGCCCGCTGGATCATAACTATAATTATCGCGAGGCGCACTTGTCGATTCGGGCGCCGTCCGTACGACTACATTGTGAGCGCTTCAGTGTGCACGGAAGCGCCCGAACCGAGATCAAAGCGAGAAGGAGCATTAGAATGAAGCTGGTTCCGTTCCTGAACTTTGGGGGCAACTGCGCCGAGGCGTTCGAGTTCTATGCCAAGGCGCTGAACGGCAAGGTGATCTACTCCATGACCTACGGCGCCTCGCCGGCCGCGGGCGAGGTCCCGGCAAGCGCGCATAGCCTGGTTATGTTCACGCATTTGGCCGCCGACGGCATCGAGCTGATGGGAGCGGACGACTGCCGTGGGGAGTTCACGCCGCCGAACGGCATGCGCGCCTCGCTCCACACCGAGGACCCGGCCGAAGCCGAGAGGGTCTACGCGGCGCTGTCAGAGGGCGGCGAGCTGCTGATGCCGCTGACGGAGACCTTCTGGTCGCAGCGCTTCGCAATGTTCAGCGACCGGTTCGGCACCCCCTGGATGGTTAACTGCGCGAAGCCGATGGGGCCGTCATGAAGTACATGCTGCTGATCTATGGCGACGAGAAGTCGCTGACCGACGCCGTCCGCCAGCCGTGCTACGAGGAGTCTACGAAGCTCGCCTGCGACCTGCACGCGTCGGGCAAGTTCGTCGCCGCCGCCCCCCTCCAGCCGACCGCGGCGGCGACCAGCGTGCGCCTCCGCGAGGGCAAGCGGCTCGTCACCGACGGGCCGTTCGCCGAGACGCACGAGCAGCTCGGCGGCTTCTTCATGGTGGAGGCGGCGGACCTGGACGACGCGATTGACATCGCCGCCAGAATCCCGATGGCGCGCTCCGGCACCGTCGAAATCCGCCCCGTCATCGAGATACCGGGACTGCCCGCCGCATAAGTTCAGGTATTCAGGTGTTCAGGTTCTCCGGACCAATCGCCCCACCGAACACCTGAATACCCGAACACCAAACGCCTGAACACCCGGCCCGCATCCCGCCCCTCAGAACTCGGCGCTGCCGGGAGTGCGCGGGAAGGGGATCACGTCGCGGATGTTCTTCATGCCGGTGAGGTAGAGCATCAGCCGCTCGAAGCCCAGCCCGAAGCCGGCGTGGGGCGCCGAGCCGTACTTGCGCAGCTCCAGGTACCACCAGTAGGCCTCTTCGCTCAGGCCCTGCGCGCGAATCTTGTCCAGCAGCACGTCGTACCGCTCCTCGCGCTGGCTGCCGCCAATGATCTCGCCTATGCGCGGCGCGAGCACGTCCATGGCGCGCACCGTCCTGCCGTCCTCGTCCTCCCGCATGTAGAACGCCTTGATCTCGCGCGGATAGTTCGTGACGATGACCGGCTTCTTGAATGTCTGCTCCGTCAGGTACCGCTCGTGCTCCGACTGCAGGTCTGCGCCCCAATGGACCGGAAACTCCCACGCCTGGCCGCTCTTCTCCAGGATGCCGATCGCCTCGGTGTAGGTGATGTGCTCGAACCGGCTATTGACCACGTTCTCCAGCGTCTCAAGCACCGTGTTATCGATCCGCTTGTTGAAAAACTCCAGGTCGTCCGGACAGCTCTCCATCACGTGCGAGATAATCGACTTCAGGAACGCCTCGGCAAGCTGCATGTTGCCCAGCAGGTCGCAAAACGCCATCTCGGGCTCGATCATCCAGAACTCCGCCAGGTGCCGGGGCGTGTTCGAATTCTCGGCGCGGAAGGTTGGGCCGAAGGTGTAGGCGTTGGCGAACGACAGCGCGAAAATCTCCGCCTCGAGCTGCCCGCTCACAGTGAGGAAGGCCGGCTTGCCGAAGAAGTCGCCGCCGTAGTCGACGCCGCCGGCGTGCGGGCCTTCCTTCGCGCGCGGTACGTTCTGAAGGTCGAGGGTTGTCACGCCGAACATCGCGCCGGCGCCCTCGGCGTCGGACGCGGTGATGATCGGAGTCTGCACGTAGAGGAAGCCGCGATCCTGGAAGAAGCTGTGGATCGCCCGCGCCAGGGCGTTGCGGACGCGGAAGACCGCGCCGAAGGTGTTGGACCGCGTGCGGAGGTGCGCGATGTCGCGCAGGAACTCCATCGTGTGGCCCTTCTTCTGCAGTGGGTACGTCGCGGGATCGGCCGCGCCGAACAGCGTGATCTCCTTCGCCTTCAGCTCTACGGCCTGCCCGGCCGCCGGCGAGTCCACCAGGTCGCCGGTTACGCGGACGCAAGCGCCCGTCGTGACGTGGCGCAGGACCTCGTCCGGTATCGCACCGGCATCGACAACGACCTGCAGATTGGCGAAACAGGAGCCGTCGCTAATCTGCAGGAAGTGGACGCCCTTGCTGTCCCGCCGCGTCTTCACCCAGCCATGGGCGGTCGCCGAGCGCCCAGGCGTGCTCGCAAGCAAATCGCGGATATAGCCGCCGCTCTCGATCATCTGTTCCGCCTCTGAAGTGAGTTGCTATCGCGCCGGAACTTCGCGGCCCGACACGCGAACTCCTGCCCGTGGCCGTCCGCTTCGGGCCGAAGGCGCGGCAATGAGAGCCGAATGCCGCTCGCGGGCGTACGGCGAAGTGGCCGCCGAAGTTGCTCCCCGCGCCGTCTCGCGGCCGCATACGGACGCGGTCGCCTGCCGCCGGCCGCGCCGCCGCGCCGGATCCGCCCGCGCGGCTCCCCGCAGCCACGTACGCGCGCTATTGCCGCCGTCGCGTCACCACGCCTGCCGGTAGAGCTCCACGGTCTGCGCCGCCGTTGGAACCACCGGGTTGTTTTGCGGACTGCCGGAGGCCAGCGCGTCGGACGCCATCTTTTCCAGCAAGCGCTCGAACCGCGCCGAATCGACACCGGGGCAGTCGCGAAGGCGGGGGACGTTCAGTTTCCGGTTCAGCGCCTCAAGCCCGTCCGCCAGCGCAGACGCCGCCGCATCGTCAGGCGTGTCCGGCAAGGCCAGGCCCATGGCGCGCGCGATGTCCGCATAGCGGTTCGGCGCGCCTGTTATCGAGAACGCCGTAACGGCGGGCAGCAAGACCGCGTTCGAGAGGCCGTGCGGCACATGGAACACAGCCCCGATCGGACGGCTCATCCCGTGCACGAGGCAGACGCTGCTGTTGGAGAACGCCAGGCCGCCCTGGCAGGCCG
>DATGJU010000355.1:0-11701 GCA_035295045.1 Chthonomonadaceae bacterium | reverse complement strand
GATTCTGGCGTCCGCGTTGCCGCGAATTCTTCAGGCCTTCTTTTGGAACTTCTGGTACTTCTGCATGAACTTCTCGACGCGTCCCTCGGTGTCCACGATCTTCTGCTTGCCGGTGAAGAACGGATGACAGACGGAACAGATTTCGATTCGGATATTATCGCGCGTCGAGCGCGTCTCGAACGTGTTGCCGCACTGGCACACCACGCGCGCGGTCTTATACTCTGGGTGGATGCCTGGTTTCATCACGCTTCTCCTTCACAACCAATTCAGCCTGCATATTATATACGATGGAACGCAGGATCGCAATTGCCGCGTGCGAAAGAATCTTACGCGACCGGCTGTGCCGGCAGGATGTCGGACACGACAACCGCCTCGCCCGGCCGCGCCAAAGTAGCGATGCGCTCGTCTTCGCCGTGAACTGAGGTCACAGCGTAACCGGCCGGCGACGGCTGGCGGTGGACGATCACCTCCCGCCCCGCGATATCGACGACCCAGTATTCCGGTATGCCGAGCAACGCGTAGTAGTTCGCCTTGATCGTACGGTCGAAGCGGAGCGACGAGTCCGATATCTCTGCGACCAACGTCAGGTCCCTTGGGCCTGGATTCTGGCTCGTATAAGCAGAGGTAGGCTGCGTTGTCACCGCGACGTCCGGCTGAGGCGAATAGTGATCGGGATCCGCATCATCTACCTCGATGTCGGATTGCGTCTGGACGAACAGCGCCCCAAACAGTGACACCAGCCATGTGTGCAGGTAGATCAGGACCTGCCTGTGGGGCGGGTTGATAGGCATCTTCGCGATTACCTCACCGTCGATCAGCTCGTAACGGCCCGACAATATTCCCGCGTTCTCCATCGTCTCACACTGTTTTCGTGTGA
Organism: Chthonomonadaceae bacterium; assembly: GCA_035295045.1. Lineage (GTDB taxonomy): Bacteria > Armatimonadota > Chthonomonadetes > Chthonomonadales > Chthonomonadaceae > DATGJU01. The sequence continues at coordinate 10,824 of DATGJU010000355.1, read as the reverse complement.
ACCGAACCCGGCTTGGCGGGGGCTCGAATGTGGCATGCATAGCCTAACTCCTTGGTGTCGCGGTGGCGTTCACAGCGGCGACGGCCTTTGCAGCGCCCTGGAATCCGATCTCGCTGTGCGTGCCGTCGCAGAATGGCTTCGTCGTCGAGCCGCCGCACCTACAAAGATAGGCAGGCTCCCCGACAGGCAGGTCAACCACCTCGCCGCTCTCCGTCATCAGCGTAAACGGCCCGACAACCTCCAGCGGCCCGTCGTCAGTAATCGTGATGGTCACGCACTGCTGCGTCGTGTCTGGCATATTTCTCTCCGTCGGCTATCGGTGTTCGGTGTTAGATATTGGGCGTTGGGTGTTGGGTGTTCCGGTCCAAGAGCAGCTACCACCACCTAATACCCAACACCGAATACCGTCTCGTTCCGTTAAGTCCGTGCCGGCAGCACCCGAAGCTCGGGGTCCGGCTCGGCGTTCAGCGAGGCGACTCCATCGCAAGTCACGGTCACGATGTTCTCAATCCGAACGCCGAAGCGGCCTGGCAGGTAGACCCCGGGCTCAATCGAGAAACACGTGCCCGGCTTGAGGGGCGCCGTGCCGCCCTTCACGATGTCCGGCGGCTCATGGACCGAGAGGCCGATTCCGTGTCCGGTACGATGGAGGAACCGCTCACCGTAGCCCGCAGCGGCGATCAGGTTGCGCGCTGCGGCATCGACAGCCTCGGGCGTAACTTCGGGTCGGGCGAGATCGCGCGCCGCGTGATGGGCGCGAAAGACAAGGTCGTACAGGGCGCGCGCGTCCGGGTCGGATGGCTCGCAGTAGCCGACCGTCCGCGTTATATCGGAGGCGTAGCCGTCGGCGACGCAGCCAATATCGATGATAACGACGTCGCCCGGCGCGAGCCGGCGATCGCCCGTGTGGTGGTGCGGCAGTGCAGAATTCGGTCCGAAGCAGATCAGCGGCGAAAAGGAGGGCCGCGAGCCACGCACGCGAATCTCGCCCACCACCATTTCGGCCACTTCCAGCTCGGTCGCCCCGGTGTAGAGCTGGATCGCCACAGCTTCGAACACCTCGTCGATCATCTGCGCGGCGCGGCGCATCGCCTCCAGCTCGGCCGCGTCCTTGATCTCGCGCAGGCGTCGCATGAGGCCGCTCGCTGCGCGGAATCTCGTCTCTGGGAACATCTCCTGGAGCGCGAGCAGGTGGCCGCTCCGCATCTCGTCGTCGACCAGGATCCGGGCTGCCGAGCCCCAAGCCCCGACAATCGTCCTCGCCGCCTCGCGCCAACCGGTGGCGTCGTCCCACCCGATAACGCTCTCCATTCCCGCAGGCGTTTCGCGCGCCTGTGCGACGTTCATCGCCGGAACGAGAAAGGCCGGATCGCCGACCGCCGGAATCAGCAGTCCGACGAACCGCTCGTGGCCGCACTCCTGCCAGCCGGTCAGGTAGCGCATCTGGTCCGTGCCGGCAAGGATCATCCCGTCGACGCCGTCGATCGCCAGCTCCGATTGGACGCGAACCAGCCGCACTTCGTAGCTGTTCATTTGACGCAGGCCCTTCCATGCACCGGTCCACCGCCGGAGCGCACGCACATTGTACCCGACCGTCGCATGGGCGTGGGCGTCCGGCGGTTTCTTGTACTGGCGATCCGATACCGGCTATAATGTGTCCACGGACGAGATGAAACCGATTCGCGACTACGTAAGGGCACGAAGGAGACCGAGATGATTGTCCCCACGCGGGTACTGTTTGAGCACGCATACGGTAAGTACGCCCTCGGCGCGTATAACATCAACAACCTCGAGCAGACGATGGGCCTGTTCAATGGGAACATGAAGTCTCAGGCGCCGTTCATCATCCAGATATCCAAGGGCGCGCGCGCCTATACCGATAAGAGGATGCTCGAAGCGATGATCCGGGCCGCCGACAAGATATGGCCGGACGCTCTGTTCGCGGTCCACCTGGACCATGGCGACGAGCAGACCTGCTACGACTGCATCGAGAGCGGCTTCTACTCCTCGGTAATGATCGACGCATCCCACGACGCCTTCGAGGAGAACGTCGCCATCACCAGGCGCGTGGTCGCTGCGGCGCACGCCCGAGGCATCTCCGTCGAGGCGGAGCTCGGCATGCTCGGCGGCGTCGAGGAAGACATCAAGGTCGACGAGAAGAACGCGTGCCTGACCGACCCCGAAGAGGCGAAGGCGTTCGTCGAGGCATCGGGCTGTGACTCGCTCGCCTGCGCGATCGGGACATCGCACGGCGCCTACAAGTTCTCCGGCGGCCAGGGCATCCACTTCGACCGCGTCCGGGCGATCCAGGAGATGCTGCCGCGCTTCCCGCTCGTGATGCACGGCTCCTCGTCCGTCCCGCAGGACGAGGTCCACCGGATCAACGAGGCGGGCGGCAAGCTGAAGGAAGGAGCGAAGGGCGTCGATCCGAACCAGTACCTTCCGGCGGCCAAGCTCGGCGTCTGCAAGGTGAACATTGACACGGACGGCCGTCTGGTCTGGACGCGCGTCCATCGCGAGTTCTTCCGCGACAAGCCGGCAGAGTTCGACCTGCGGCCGGTCGGCAAGATATTCATGGCCGAGTACGCGGATTTCATCGCCTCGCGGAACCAGTTCCTCGGCTCGGCCGGGAACCTCGACGCCGCCCGCGAACACGCGAAGCGCGCCCTGGGCAAATAGTTGGCAGAATGCGCTGGCCGGATGAAGTTATGCGTGACGACGGTCGGATACGCGAATTGAGGATGGCGATGAGCTCACCGTTTCCCGGTATGGACCCATATGTCGAGCATCCGGCGCGGTGGCGCGGTTTCCACGTGATATTCGTCGGGGAGCTCGCCGGCGAGTTGAATCGTATGCTTCCTCAGCCGTTTTTCGCGGTACCGGAAGAACGTGTGTATGTGATACCGCCTGGCCGGAACATCTATCCCGACGCAATTGTGCTGCGACGGCCCAGTGGCGCGAGGCCAGGTTCCGGCAAAGTCGCCGTCCTTGATAGACCGGCAGCTGACGAGCCGGAGAGCGTATCGATACTGGACGAAAGCATCACGGAGCCATACATCGAGATAAGGACCTCCGAAGACGGGATAGAGCGCGTGGTTGCACTTGTGGAGCTTATCAGCCCGTCCAACAAAATCGCCATTAGCACGGGCGGACGAGAATATCGCGACAAACAAGGCGAGGCCCTCTGCAGTCGTGTACATCTGGTCGAGATCGACCTACTCCGCGCCGGCGATCATACAGTGGCTGTACCCAGGCAGTCCGTCGAGTCCTTCGGCACGTGGGATTATATCGTTAGCCTTCATAGGGCAGATCGTCCGCGCGACTTCTCGTTCTGGCGATGTCCGCTTCGGCATCCGTTGCCAACCATTTCAATACCGTTGTCGGAAGGGAATCCCGACGCGTGTGTCGACCTTCAGGCCGTGTTTGTCGGCACGTACGACAAGGGTCCGTTCTTGCGTCGTATCGATTATGGAGTCGACCCAGTGCCTCCGTTAAAGCCGGACGATGCGAGCTGGGCGGACGCCCTACTGCGCGAGGCCGGACTGCGCCAGGGCTGACCACCTGGCCTGGAGCCCGCCGCGGAATGGAGGCAGCGATCCCGGTGGAAACGGATCGGATCGACCGCGTGGCGCCGACTCGCCGGCCGAGCGGCAATCCCGTTATGTTTCAGAGCTGGCGGCGGCTTCTGTTCCTCCACTGGGAGGTTCCGGTCGAAGCGCTGCGGCCGCTCGTCCCACCGCAGCTCGCGATCGACACCTACGACGGCCGCGCCTACGTCGGGCTGGTACCGTTCACGATGATGGGAGTCCGGCCCGTCTGGACGCCCGCCTTCAAACCGCTTTCCGATTTCCACGAGGTGAATGTGCGAACGTACGTCCATCTCGACGGAGCCGACCCTGGCGTCTGGTTCCTCAGCCTGGATGCCGCAAACGCGCTCGCGGTACGGATAGCGCGGTCCGCCTGGAAGCTCCCGTACCACTTCGCGGAGATGGACCTGTCCGTTTCACTGAACCCGGAGGACGTGGTCGCAGCAGACGGATACGCGGTCGGCATCGGCGACTGGACCGAAACGGTCGACTATCGCTCGTCGCGCCGCTGGCCGGGTCCGGTTCCGGCGGACTGCACCGTTTCCTACTCGCCGAGGGGCCCGATCTGCCCTGCCGCCGCCGGAACGCTGGAACATTTCCTCGCGGAGCGGTATCTGTTGTACTCGACGGACGGCGCGCGCCTCTATCGCGGTCAGGTCCACCATGAGGCCTACCCGCTCCAGACCGCCGAGGCCTGGTCCCTAAACGAGAGTCTGGTCCGCGCCGCCGGGATCGACCGCCCGAGCAGCGCGCCGCTCGTCCATTATGCGCACGGGGTGGATGTCGAGATATTCCCGCTCGGTCCCACCGGCGCGTAGCACCCGCGGCGCGGCCGTAACGCCAATGGCCGAAAGGAACTCCGGCCCCGGCAGGACGGTTGAGAGTGGATTGCCCACGGCGGCAGGAGCGATCGCCATGCCCATCGAACGGCTGCTGGACCTGACCGGCGTCGACGCCGATCCCGACGACCTCTATCGCGCGATGACTTTCTCGGAGCCGCCGGACGAGCGGCCGTACGTGGTTATCAATATGGTCTCCACGGTGGACGGCAAGATCGTGATCGGCGAGCCAAGCGGGCCTGCGAAGGGAGTGGGCGGCCCGACAGACCAGCTCCTGTTCCGCCGGCTCCAGGCAAGTGCCGACGGCGCGCTAATCGGCAGCGGCACGCTCCGCGCCAGCCAGGTCCTCTATCCGCCTACGATGCCCCGATTCGTCGCTACGCGGTCCGGCAAGCTCCCTCTCGACAATCGGTTCTTCACGGACGCCCCCGCCAATGCCCACGTAGTAGCTCCGGAGGGCCTGCCGGAAGCGACGCGCGCGCGCCTACAGTCTGCAGCGCGGCTTATCGAGTCCGGCCGGGGCGGCGTCGATTGGCCGGCCGCGCTTCGCACGATCCGGCGCGACGTCGGCGTCCGCGTACTGCTCTGCGAAGGCGGCAGCGAGATGAACTGGCAGCTCGTCGGCGCCGGCCTTGTCGACGAGCTGTTCCTCACTCTCGCTCCGAAGCTCAAAGGCGGCGCGCGGCTCCCAACGATCCTCGGCGGCGCCGGCTTCCCGCCCGGCGCCGTGCAGGGGCTCACGCTCCTCTCGCTCTATCGCGACGGCAGCGAGCTGTACGCTAGGTATAGTGTCGGACGGTCGCAGGTGTCCGCGGGAGCTGCAACAGGCTGATTGATCCGATCGTGAACTCCGTGGCGTTGTCGAGTCGAGCATGCGTATATGTACACGAACGACGTAATTTACCTTTCGACCAATGTATCTGCAACGCGTATTCTGGAGGTAATGTGTCGTGCAGCGGGACTTGCACCCTCGGTTCGATCCGAGCCTTAAGAGGACTCTCCCGGCGTCACCTGGATCTATGGTCCGTTAATTGCAGTTTTCCGGACCGTTTCGTCTGCGGAGCCAGATCACATCGATCGGGAACTATTTGCACGCCTTGAAGCGGCCCACGGTATTCATGCACGGATTCGCATCGAACTTCAACCAGATCGCCAGTTTCCGGCTGAGTACGGCGGTCTGGACGTGATAATACTGGGTCTGCTCCGCGCCATGATGGACGAGCTGGAATGCCATATGGTCTCTTGTTTCGGACTTAGCTCGCCGTTGTTCATTTATAATGAGGGCGTTCTAACGCTCACGCTATCGCGCGATTGGACTCCGCCGGAGGTTGCAGCGCTCGACTTGCCGTATGCCTGCGCAAATCTGCCAGAGTTCTGAGTCAAGCAGCGTATTCAGCCGCGTCGGGCGCCGGCCGTGGTCCGCCACGGGAATGGAAAGATACATATTTGCGCTTTGGCTTAGATTCTGCTAAGATACGGCAGCGAACACGCGGTAGGATTTGCGAATGGTTGTGATGACAGCGCAGCAACTGCGGGACCTGGACGCGCGCGCGATGTCGGAGTTCGGCATTCCGGGCGTGGTCCTGATGGAGAACGCCGGCCGCGCCGTCGTGGACGCGGCGGCGCGCGAATTCGGGACGCTTTCAGGCAAGCGCGTCGCGGTCTTCTGCGGCGCCGGCAACAACGGCGGGGACGGATTCGTCGCGCTCCGGCTTCTGGCGCTCGAAGGAGCGATCCCTACCCTGTTCTGTTCCGAAGACGCGCTGGCTCCCGGCAAGGCCAAGGGGGATGCGGCCGCCCATCTGGCCGTAGCGATGAAGATCGGGCTCGTCCAGCAGACGGCGCTTCCGCACTCCGCCAAGGACGGGGGAGCGGCCGACAGCCGCGCATTCGATCTGGCGATCGACGCGCTGCTCGGCACGGGCGCAAAGGGCGAGCCGCGCGGCTGGACCGCGGACGCCATTCGGGCGATCAACGACCTCGACTGCCCGGTGATTGCCGTGGACATTCCGTCCGGCGTCGATGCCGACAGCGGCGCGGCGCCAGGTGAAGCGGTGCGGGCGGACCTTACCGTCACGTTCGCGTACCCCAAGCTGGGGCTCTTTCTCCATCCCGGTTATGAGCGCGCGGGCAGAGTCCATGTTGCGGACATAGGATTCCCGTGGGGCGCGCTTCGTCCGCCGGAAGAGATTTCGGTCCTCGCCTGTGCGCCAGGCGCAGTCGGCAGGCTCACGAGCTCAGAATCGCTGCACTCGCCGATCGGTTGGGAGCCGTTGCTGCGGCCTCGCCCGCCGGAATCGAACAAGGGCGATTTCGGCCACATTGCGATCGTCGCCGGCGCGCGCGGCATGGCCGGCGCGCCCGCACTCGTTGCGCGCGCGGCGCAGCGGGCCGGCGCGGGCCTCGTTACCGTCCTGACGCCCGAATCCAACCAGCCGCTCGTCGCCGCAAAGCTCGACGAGCAGATGACGAGGCCGCTTGCCGAAAAAGAGGGCGCCGTCGCGGAGGATGCCTGGGGCGAGATCGCGAAGTTTGCCGAACGGGCGACCGTTCTCTGCATCGGGCCGGGCCTCACTACCGCGGACGAGGCTGTGCGGCTGGTCCACCGCGCGCTGCGTGAGATCGCGACGCCGATTGTGCTCGATGCGGACGGGCTGAACGCACTGGCGCAGGATCCGTCGGCCGCACAGGACCGCGGCCGCGCTGGCGCGCCGCTGACCATTACACCTCACCCCGGCGAAGCGGCGAGGCTGTTAGGAACGTCGGTGCAGCAGGTGCAGTCTGATAGAGTGGCGGCCGTGCGCGGGCTGGCCCGCAAATTCCATGCCGTCGCCGTGCTGAAGGGCCGCTACACCCTCATCGCAGAGCCGGATGGCCGCGTCTATATCAACACCAGTGGAAATCCCGGCATGGCGTCCGGCGGCATGGGAGACGCGCTCACCGGCGTGGTCGGCGCCCTGGAGGCGCAGTGGACGAAAATGGCGGACGGAGCGGACCAGCCGATGACGCGGACCCTGGCCGTGGCGCTGGCGGTACACCTGCACGGAGTGGCCGGCGATCTCGCGGCTAACGACCGCGAGGCTGGAATGACTGCGGGCGACTTGATCGATTGCCTCCCGGCCGCGCGAGCGCGGCTGGCCCCGGCGAACTGAAGGAGAGCCATGAGCAGAAACGTGTCGATTGGACCCGCGGGAACATGCCGGGCGGTCGGACCCGCAGGTGCGATCCGCGCCTCGGTCCCCGTCCTGCTTGCGCTGCTCCTTGCCGCTGCCGCGCTTCCCGCTGCCGGGCAGACGCCGCCGGCGCCGCCAAAGACCGATACGTCCGCGGCCGGCGGCGGCCAGTCGCCTCCAGCGCCCACCGCGGCCGGTGTGATGCAGATCAAGAAGGGGCTTACGGGCGACTTCTCGTACCGGTTCGTCGGGGCGGCCGGTAAGTCTAGTGCCGAGACGGCTCCTGTCCCGCTTCCCACGCCTCCGGCCGCCGACAACATCGTCGCCATTCCAATTCCATCGACCGCCGACGTGAAGGCCGGCAGCCTGGAGATCCTGGATAACGGCCGTGGCAATATCGCCCGCCTGCCCATAAAGGACAAGGGCGTCGTCGACCTTACCGAGAGCAGCTTCACGCTCGCGCAGCGCGTCAATGTGCCGGTTCAGTCGAAGTCGCTTGGCGTGATTGGCGCGCAGGTGACGATGAGCGATGCAGCCAGGAAGTACAGCCAGTCCAGGCTGCTGCAGCCGGACGACAACGGAATCGCCCGTTTCGACGCGGTGCCTCTGAACGTGCCGCTGACCGTTACCGTGAGCTACGGCAGCAACCCGCCGGAGAGCCAGACCCGGACGCTCACCGCGGCCCGCACGCCCGACGCCTGGCCGCCGATCGCGGTCACCTGGCCGGACGCGAAGACGGTAACGCCCCCGGCCGCGCCGCCGGCCGCCGCGCCAGGCTCCGCAGGGGCCGCGACGCGCGACGCCGACCGCGGGCGCGGCGACGATGCCTCGCGCGGCTCACGGTCGCAGGAGGCCAATCCGGTCAGCTCGCTGGTGAGCACGATCATCAGCCTCGCGTTTCTCGCCGCTGTCGCCTACGGTATCTTCTGGGCCTACCAGACCGGCAGACTGAAGCAGCTCTTTGATCACCTGGGCATTCAGCAGCAGCCGTCCGGAGTTGCCGCGGGCATCCCGGACCCATTCGCGAAGCAGAACCGGACCCCGATCCAGCCGATAACCGAAGGCACGGCGGATCCGTTCGCGGGCGGCGCGGCGATGTCCGTCGCCGCGGCGCCCGCCGTCGCCGATGGTCCGCGCCTGGTCGCCACGGCAGGCGCCTATGCCGGCAGTATCTTCCCGATCGGCGGCCCATCCGCGGACATAGGCCGGGACCAGGGCAACGCGGTCGCGCTGCCGAACGACACCAACGCCTCCCGCCGCCACGCGACGATCCAGGCGGCCGGCGGACAGTACACTCTGGTGGACAACGGCTCCTCGAACGGTACGTTCATCAATGGAGTGCGGATCGCGAGCCAGACGCCGCAGGCGATCCGGCCGGGCGACGAGGTGCAGATCGGGCTGACGCGATTCCGGTTCGAGGCGTGATGCGAACCGCGACGGCGAGAGTCGGGAGTGGCTTATGCGCTCGCGCATCCTGATCGGCCTGATTGCAGGGGCGATCGGCGGGCTATTGGGCTGGTTCATCCAGGAGCAGCTCATCAATTACAATGCGCTGCTCGTCATGCAGGATAACGTATGCCGCGAAGTCGGAAACACGCCGGCAGCGCAGCAGGCCGCCGTCATCTCGATCCTCTCCGTATGCGGCTGTATCGGCCTGTTCCTGGGCGCGGTCGATGGCATCGTCGACCAGAACCCTCGCAAGATCTTCCTCGGCATGCTGATCGGAGTAATGGCGTCGCTCGTGATCGGCGGCATGGGCAACAACCTCGGCGGCCTCGCGTACACCGCGCTCGGCGGCCACCACAGCATTATTCAGAATCCGTCGCCGTTCTCGTACACGCTGCAAATCATCGCTCGCGCGGCGCAGGTCGGCCTCTGGGGCCTCGGGATCGGCACGGGCGTGGCGATCTCGACGCTCAATCCGAAGCGCATACTATACGGGGCGATTGGCGGGCTCCTTGGCGGCACGCTCACTGGAGTCGTTTTCGACCTGGTCTCGACCGGCACGGCTCCCATCCACTCCGCGCTCGGCGCAACGGGCTGCATCGACGTGGGCGGCGTCGGCCGTGCCATCTGCTTCGCCGGGATCGGCGCGCTCACCGGGCTCTTCATCGGAATCGTGGAGGAGCTGCTCAAACAGGCCTGGGTCAAGGTGCTCGCTGGCCGGAACGAGGGCAAGGACTTCATACTCTACAAGGCGGTGAACCTCCTCGGCCGCGACGAGAGGTGCGACGTGCCGCTTTTCGGCGACAACTCCGTCGCCGTCCAGCACGCGGCCATCCGCGCGGACGGCCGCCGCCATTTTCTGTTGGCGGCGGACACACCGGCCGGCACCCTCGTCAACGGCCAGCGCGTCGAGCCGGGGGCGGAGCAGCTCCTCCGGGACGGCGACATGATCCAGATCGCCTCGCATCGCATCCTGTTCCACGAAAAGGCGACCGCGCAGCGGCTGACGCAGCCTAACGCCGACGCCATGGCCGTGAAGAAGAGCGGCGGAGCCGGCGTCCCTATTCCCTCGCACCTCTGCTCATTCTGCGGCGCGCCAAAGGACGCGAATGGCAACTGCCGCTGCTCGCTTGGCGCGCCCTCCGCGGGCGCGGGCGGCTTCGGCACACCGACCGTCGACCCGATGGCCGGCTACGGCGCGCCGCCCGCCGGAGGGTATGGCGCCGCCGGCGCGATGGGCGGATACGCGCAGCTCATCACCGGACCGCTGGCCGGACCGCCTGCGTTCACGGCCGGCGCCGATGCGATCGGCCAACTGGTCGGCGAGACCGGGCCGTATGCGGGGCAGGTATTTCCGCTGCACGGAGTGAATATGGAGGTCGGCAGAGAGCCGGGCAAGGACATTTCGCTTGCCGCGGACACGACCATCTCGCGCGGCCACGCGAGGCTGGTCCGCGAGAACGGCGGCACCGTGGTAATGGATCTCGGCTCGTCCAACGGCACCTACGTGAATGGCCAGCGCGTCACCGCGCCCGTAGCGCTCGCCCCCGGCGACACCGTGCAGTTCGGCTCGAGCAAATTCAGATTTGAATAGGGGGACCTAACCCCCCGGCCCCCTTCCCTCATCCGCTCGCTCCGCTCGCAGGGAAGGGGGAGGAAATGCATTAGCCCCTTCCCGCTTGCGGGAGGGGGTTGGGGGTAGGAAGCCCCTTCCCGCTTGCGGGAGGGGGTTGGGGGTAGGAAGCCCCTTCCCGCTTGCGGGAGGGGGTTGGGGGTAGG
>DATGJU010000354.1:0-3223 GCA_035295045.1 Chthonomonadaceae bacterium | reverse complement strand
GCGAGGCCGCCGAGCGTCATGATGTTGATCGTCTGGCCGATCGCGCTCAGGATGATCAGCGAGGAGAGGATGGAGAGCGGTATCGAGATCACGACGACGAACGTACTGCGGATGCTGCCGAGAAAGAGCAGTATCATCGCGGCGGTGAGCAGCGCGGCGATTGCGGCCTCGGAGACGACGCCCAGTATCGAGTTGCGCACGAAGCCGGACTGGTCGAACAGCGGGGTGATCGTCAGCTCGGACGTGATTGTGGCGGCGACCTTCGGCAGCGCCTGCTTTATCCGGTTCGCGACGTCCAGCGTGGACGCGTTGCCGTTCTTGATGATCGTGATCAGGCTCGCGCGGCGGCCCTCCTGGCTGACGAGGTTCTGCTGTGGCGCAAAGCCGTCGTGCACGTGCGCCACGTCCCGGATGTAGACCGTCGAGCCGTCAATCGTCTTGATCGGAAGGTTGTTGAGCGCCTCGATCGTGTCCGTACTGCTGTTCAGAAACACGTTGTATTCGCGAGTGCCGATCTTCGCGGACCCGGACGGCAGGATCAGGTTCTGGGCATTTATCGCGTTGGACACGTCGATCGGCGTAAGCCCCTTCGACTGCAGCGCGTGGATGTCCAGGTCCACCATGACCTGGCGCTGCTTGCCGCCAAGCGGATATCCGACCGAGGCGCCGCGCACGGTCGAGAGCGGCGTTCGCACAAAGTTGTTCCCGAGGTCGTTCACCTGCTGCTCGGAGAGCGTCTTGCTGCTGAGGCCGAGCTGCATTATCGGGACCGCGGAGGCGCTGTACCGGATCACGAACGGTGCCGTGATGCCGGGCGGCATGAACCGCGTGAGGCCCGCCGAGATAGATGAAATCTGCGCGATTCCGGTCTGGACCTCCGCGCCGGGCTGGAAGTAGATTTTGATCACGCTAACGCCGGCAAGCGACTGCGATTCGATGTGCTCGATGTCGTTTACGTTCGAGGCGTAAGCGCGCTCGGACAAGGTGACGATTCTCCGCTCCATGTCCGTCGCGGATACGCCGCCGTAGTTCCAGAGCACGCTTACGACCGGGATGTCGACGTTAGGAAAGATGTCGGTTGGAGTTCGGACGGCCGCCAGCCCGCCGAGGATGGCGATGAGCAGCGCCATAACGATGAACGTGTACTTGCGCCGGAGCGCAAGCTGTACTATCCACACGTGGCCATATCTCCTTGCACAGCGATTCTGCGTTGGGCGACCTGTTCATTCCTAGGTGCGGCGAATCCTTCCGATTGCGATTAACGCGCACTGTAATCCTTTGATCTCCAGGCGGCGAGGGAGGGAAAGCGGTTCACCCTGCGTAACCTTATCTCGACTTCATTTGCGTGGAGAGGATCCCCCGATGCCGGTTTCCAGGTGGTTTGCCCTCAGTATTCTTGCGCCGCTCCTGCTGCTGGCCGGGGCGTTGTTCCCCCACAGGACCGCAGCGTCAGCGCCCGCCGCGCCCACGCGCCAGGCGTCCGGGACGCCGGCCGAGTGGCCCAGCTATGGAGGCGGCCCGGACGGTATCCGCTATTCGCCGCTCACGCAGGTCAACCGCGACAACGTCGCCCAGCTCCAGGTTGCGTGGACCTACGATCCCGGCGAGGGACCGGGCGGGACGCAGTGCCAGCCGCTCGTGGTCGGCGGAGTCCTGTACGGCGTTACGCCGCAGCACAACGTGGTGGCGCTGGATGCGGCGACCGGGCAGCAGATCTGGAAGTTCGAGTCCGGAATCGTCGGCCGCGGCCCCAACCGGGGGCTCTCAACGTGGGCCGAGGGCGGCGAGCGCAGGATCTTCGCGGCGGTAGTCAACTGGGTCTATGCGCTGGACGCGGCGACCGGCAAGCCGGTGCCGTCCTTCGGCGACAATGGCAGGATCGACCTTCGCGAGGGGGTCGGCCGTGATCCCGCCAAGCAGTCGATCATCCTCACCACGCCGGGCACCGTCTACAAGGACCTGCTTATCGTCGGGGGACGTGTGTCCGAGGGGCTGCCCTGCACGCCCGGCGACATCCGCGCCTACGACGTCCGCACTGGAAAGATGCGCTGGTCGTTCCACACAATCCCGCATCCCGGCGAATTCGGCTACAAGACATGGCCGAAATACTCGTGGAAAGTGAACGGATCGGCAAACAACTGGGCCGGCATGACCGTCGACACGGCGCGCGGCATCGTGTACGCCCCGACTGGGTCCGCCGCTGCGGACTTCTATGGCTCGAATAGGATCGGCGACGACCTGTTCGCGAACACGATGCTGGCGCTGGACGCGAACACAGGCAAACGAATCTGGCACTTCCAGGCCGTCAAGCACGACATTTGGGACCGCGACTTCCCGGCCCCTCCGGCGCTCGTCCGCGTTAAGCGCGGCAGCCGCTGGATCGATGCCGTGGCGCAGACGACGAAGTCCGGCCACGTGTACCTTTTCGAGCGCGACCACGGCCGGCCGCTCTTCCCGATCAAGTACCGCCGGTACGAGGCCAGCACGGTGCCCGGCGAGGTGGCCGCAAAGACGCAGCCGCTGCCCACGAAGCCGCCGCCGTTCGCGCGCCAACTCCTTACCGAGGATCTGCTGACCAACCGGACGCCGGAGGCGCACCGCTGGGCGGTCGAGAAGTTCCGGACGTTCCACACGGCGGGGCAGTTCACGCCATTCCGCGTGGGCCAGGAGACAATCCTGTTTCCCGGCTTCGACGGCGGCGCGGAGTGGGGCGGTCCCGCCTTCGATCCGGACAGCGGCCTTCTCTACGTAAACGCGAACGAGATGGCCTGGACATCCAGCCTCGCAAAGAATGAGCAGGCCCGGTCGGCCCGCCAGCTCTACCTTCAGAACTGCGCCAACTGCCACGGCGATACGCTGGCCGGCGCGCCGCCGCAGGTGCCGAAGCTGCTCAACATGGGCCCGAAGTGGGACGTGGCAGCGATCTCGCGCATTACGAAGCAGGGGGCCGGCCGCATGCCCAGCTTCCCGAACTGGTCCGACTCCGAGGTGACGGCGGTCGCGCAATACATCCTGAGCGGCGAGAGCAAGCCGATCGAGTCGGACGAGGAGGCCGCGATCACGCAGGACTACCGCTTCACCGGCTACCACAAGTTCCTGGACCCGGACGGCTATCCGGCGGTCGCGCCGCCCTGGGGCACGCTGAGCGCGATCAACCTGAACACGGGAGAGATCGCCTGGCAGGTCCCGCTGGGGCAGTATCCCGAGCTGGCGGCGAAGGGAA
>DATGJU010000353.1:0-9223 GCA_035295045.1 Chthonomonadaceae bacterium | reverse complement strand
AGGAACCAGCAACCCGGAACCAGCTACCCTCTACCAGCTACCAACAAGAAACCGGGCGTCCTCGCTCTCCAGCGGATCGGGCTCGCCGGCCGCGGCGGCGTGCGCGAGGACGATGCCGGGGCAGGGCGAGCGCATCGCGCGATCCAGCACGTTGAGGCCGGCGGGGCGGAAGCGCTGCCACACCGTCCGCGTCACCTGGTCCAGCTCGCGCACGGCGAGAGCGTGGCCGTTTCGAGAGCGGACGGCCAGCACGCCGAGCTCCTCCGCGGTAAAGCCGGCGTAGAGCGACTGGCGGATGGCGGTGCGGCCCCCCTCCGCGTTCTCGACCACGCCGAACGCCGCGAGATAGCGCGGGATGGCCTCGAGCGTGCCGCGCGCCCCAGACAGCGCCGCGAGAAGGAACGGGTACGCGGGGCTCTCCTCGTTAGCGCGGTCCGCCACCAGCCGCGCGATCGCGTCCTCCCGGTGCGCGTCCCAGAGGCGCGGCGAGGCCGATTCCGGCGGCGGCGGAAATGCCGGCGCTCCGGCGGCAAAGGGCGGCATGGAGAGGCCGGAGCGCTTCGCCGCCGCGAATCCGAGCGCGGCCAGCCGCTCGATGCACCCGAGCGCGGCCTCGACGCCCGCCTCGGCGAGGACGCGGCCGGCGGCAGCCAGGATCGACTCGCGCCCCACGAGGCCGTCTCGCAGCCGCACCTCCGTGCCGGCCGTCCGCGAGATCTCCGCGGGGCCCTCCGGCGCCCGGCCGAGCAGCGCGAGCCCGTAGCGGGCGCCCATCGCCGGCAGGAGGAGCGGCAGCAGGCCCGGATCGCGCCGCAGATGCGCGGCGATCGAGAGCCGCTCGCCCGCCTCGCGCTGGCCCGGCTCGGTGATCGGCAGGAAGACGGTCAGCAGGTCGCCGTCGAAGTCGGCGTCCATCAGGGCGTTGGCCATCGGCGGGATGCGGACCACCCGCTCCGGCGAGCGCGTGGCTCGGAACGCGATCATCCCCGTCGGCTCGATCACGGGCGGCCGGTGGAGGATCACCCAGGAGCGCTCCATCACCGCGTCCAGCGCCGCCACCGCGCGGTCGGACCGTCGCGCCGCCTCCTCCCGTCCTGCCTCGCGCTCGACGAGCGGGCCGAACAGCGTCCAGGCGATCTCGTCGGGGATTTCCGCCCGGTCGTGCCGCAGATCGAGGCTCGGCGCGGCGACCGCGCGCCCACTGAAGAGGGTCCGCGCCTCGAGCCGAAGCTGCTCCGGCCCGACCAGCCCCTCGAACAGCGCCCGGACCGCGCGCTCCAGGCCCGCGGCGGCCCGCGCCGTCGCGGCAGGCAGCGCCCCGGCCGCCTCGGCGACGCGCGCCAGGCTGGCGTTCGCCTCGACCACGTCGCGATACTCCGGCAGCTCCGGGCACGCGCCGATGGCCGAGACCGACAGCTCCGGAAGCCACGGATGCGCGACCGGCCGCGCGAGCACCAGCGCCGGCTCCGATGACGCCTGGAGTCGCTCTCTTGCCGTGCCCGCGTAGGCGACCGGCCGGGCGAGTGCCAGCGCCGACTCCGGTGATGGCGCCGCCCGTCCTGCGGGGCCGGCGGAAGCGCTGCTCGCCTCGCCGGCCAGGGAGTCGTGCCCGTCGGCGCCACCCGGCGCGCCATCGGCGGCCGGCGGCGCGAGCCGGAATGCAACCCCGGCGGCCTCCAGCGAAGCCTCGATCCCGGCCGCCGCCAGCCGGCCAAACAGCCGGGCGCACTGCGGCGCCGGGGGCGGCGCCTGCAGCACCGGCCCGGCCGCCGCTCGCTCCGCAAGCGTCGCCGCGTCCTCACGTTCCGCGGCCCGCGTGTTGAACTGCTCGCGAATCGTCTCGACGGCGCCGCACTGCTTCAGCGCGTAGTACTCCAGCGATCCCTGCCGCTGGGCGCGCTCCGTCGTAACCGTCGCGGCGATCTTGTCCGCCGCCCGGTGGTCCAGCTTGCCCCAGTACACATACCCCACCGTGGAACGGTAGCGCAGCGGCTCCAATTCCGCGGCCCGCTTGACGCGGTCAGGCGCAGGCTCCGCGGACCTAACCCCCCGGCCCCCTTCCCGCAAGCGGGAAGGGGGAAAAATGGGAATCGCCCCTTCCCGCTCGCGGGAGGGGGTTGGGGGTAGGTCCGCGGAGCGCGACGTCGAATCGGGAATCGCCCCTTCCCGCTCGCGGGAGGGGGTTGGGGGTAGGTCCGCAGCCCCTTCCCGCTCGCGGGAGGGGGTTGGGGGTAGGTCCGCGGAGCCAGCGCTGCTCGGGGGCAGAAACAGCTGCGTCATCCCGTCGGCCGGCAGTCCCGCGCGGCGGAGCGCCTCGCGCAGGTCCGCCTCCTTCGGCGCCGCGAAGGGCGGGACGATCGCCGGCGCGCCGGCGTGGCGCGCGAGCAGCCCCTGGACCGCCTCCCGGACGAGGCCGACGTTTAGCCGGCTGAAGAGACCGGTGCAGTCGAACACCAGCTCTACCGGCGTCCCGTCCTCCAAACGCGGCATCTCCGCGTCCCGCAGGATCCGGCTCACGATGCCCTTGGAGCCGTGCCGGTTCGAGAGCTTGTCGCCAGGCTCGAGAGCCGCCGGGTAGGCGAGCCGCGCCGCCGCCGACTCGCTCACCACGATCCCGTCCTCGAACGTATCGACGCCCCACGAGACGAACGCGGTGAGGAAGCTGCGGCCGCACCAGAACGCGGCGTCGTCCGGCTCGAAGCCCGTCTGGACGAGCGCCGGCTCCGGGTCCGGCGGCGTCAGCCACTGGCGCAGCATGTTCACGCCCATCAGGAGGCGCGCCGGCTCGTCGTGCTCCAGAAAGGGGACCATGTGCGCGACGAGGCCGTAGCCGGCGGCGGGCGAGCCGTCTTCGACCACGATCCTGCCGTCGCGGATGGTCGCCCCGACCGAGAGCGCGAGGACCCGGCCGATGTTCGGTCCCTCCGGCGTTTCAATCGGGCAGACCCGGCCGTAGTGGCCCGGACGGAACATGCGCGGGTTCGGGGGCAGCAGGATGCGCCGCAGGTGCGCCCGCTCGCACAGCCAGTTCGTGTCGGTCAGCGGCTGTCCCGCCCGCTCGAAGAGCTCGCCGATCCAGGCGGAGAGGGGTATCCAGGCGCGAAGCAAAGACTCGTCCCAGGCCACGTCGCGCGGCGCTTCGCCCAGCCGCGCCTCGATCGCGCCGTAGAGCTGCTCGCCCACGCAGGCGATCTCGGCGGTATCGAGGTCGTCGCCCGCGGCCACCGGCGGCACGACGATCCGCCGTCCCTTGAAGTGGAAAACGCCCCGCGGCTCCGGCATCGGCACGTCCTCGAAGACGGTCTCGACGGCTGCCCCCTCCGCCTGCAACCGGACCGTCACGCGGTAGGAGTTCGCCCCGCCCGGCTCGACGCGGCAGCCGCCGAGCGGCAGGCGCAGGGCCAGCAGCTCCGGCAGCCGCTCGAACAGGAAGCGCTCGTACGAGGCGGCGTGCCAGGGCGTCGCGGCGAAATCGGCATTCATCGTGTCTCCTCCTCCTCCTCATCCCACTCGCGGGCAAGCTGTTTACGCGCATAGTGCAGACGGGACCGCACCGTTCCCGCCGGGATGCCGAGCCGCTCCGCGATCTCGCGCACGTCCAGCTCCGCGCCGTGGGCCAGCCGGATCACCGCGCGGTGCTCGTCCGAGAGCCGCCGGAGGCTGCGCTGGAGCCGCTCGCGCCACTCCAGCTCCTCGACGGCCTGCTCCGGCCCCGGCGGCCGCGGCGAGCCGGCGCTCCGGCCGGCCTCGCGCTCCTCCCAATCCTCGTCCTCCGCGGCATCCTCCAGCGGCAGCTCGCGGCGGCGCCGGACCGTCCGGACGTGGTTGAGCGCGAGGTTCGTGGCGATGCGCGTCGCCCAGGCGCGGAAGGACCCGGCGCCGCTCCACTGGCCGGCGTGCGTCCAGATGCGAAGGAAGACCTCCTGCGCCAGGTCGTCCGCCGCGGCGGCGTCGCGGAGCGTGCGGAGCAGGTGCGCGCGGATCGGCTCGTGGTGCCGCGCGAACAGCGCCTCGAACGCCGAAGCGTCCCGGGCGCAGATCCCCGCCATCAGCTCGCCGTCCGATCGCAGCTCCTCGCTCATCCCGCCTCCCACCACAAGAGACACCGCCCGCCCCCCAACCGTTCAACTCCAAGAACGCCCCGCCCCTCCATCCCATGGGTCTCAAAGGCCCTATACGTCCCACAAACCACCCGCTACCGACCACCAGCTACCGACTACCAGCTACCAGCTACTAAGTAGCTGCTCCGAGTCACTTCGTAGATCACGCGGAGGCATTGGTGTCCCGCAGGGACACGGGGCCATAGGCCGTACAGCGAAGGAATTCATTCCGTCGCCCGAGCGCAATTACGAACAGACTATGGGCGCCTCCTTAGCCAAACAGCAAAAGGCCAGGCTCCCTGTGGGGGGCCTGGCCGAATAGATTGGCTCGCGTCTAAATGCGCCGCTACGACGACTTACCGATCTTGAAGAGCTTCGTGCCGCAGGTACCGCACGTGCCTGTCGTCGCCGGCTTACCGTTTTTCATGGTCGTCGGCTGCGGGTCCTTTACTTCGCGCTTCTGCTTACACTTCATGCAATAGGCTTCCATCGGTGAATCCTCCTGAGTTTGGGTGATAGTGTATTTCCCACGCGTGATCGCCGTTCCTGCCGAACCTGCGCGTCCAGACGGATATTCCCCGTAATTGTACTACTTTTTGAGTTCAGTTCGCGACTTTGTGTTTTCTAAGCAACTCATACCGGATGGTTTATCGTGCCTATAAACAGGATGATGCCGGTCTTCTCGTCTACCAGGGCACACAGAAACGGCCGGTTCACGCTCATCTGGAAGTCGAGCTGAGGCGCGTCGGTCACGCCGATCGTCACTCCCGTCGCCGCCGCAGCCTCGGTTCCCTTCTCGTCGATGCGCAGGAACGTCTTGTGGTAGACTCCCTGAAGATAGACATTCTGGCCTGGTATCTTCGCGATGCCCGTGAAGTCGGCGCGAGACGGATCGAACGCCGCGGTCATGCCGAGCGATTTCAGCGTATCGTTCATCTGCGCGCCGAAACTGGACGTCACTCTGGGTATCGCGATCGAGCCGGTCTTGGTCTGCAGGCTGCCGAGAATCGTAGTCCAGGCGTCGGGCGTCAGCCCGGCCACCAGCGCGTTCAGGCTGGAGTCCGTGTCCGGCAGAAGGATCACCATGCCCAGGCGTCCGGTTCCGTAGGGCAGGCGGAGCGCCTGGAAGCGTGCTCCCTTGAAGTAGGAGTAGCTTCCCACGGCGTGCATCGTCTTAACCGGCGCCGTGCTTCCGTCGGCGTTCGTGAATGGCGCGTCGGCGGTCAGGCTGGGATCGAACGGCGTCGTCCAGGTCGCGTTGAAGTAGACCGCGTTGACGAGGATGGCGAGCGCCTGGCTGTAGTCGGCGTCCGGCAGGATCGTCTCGATCTTGCCGGCCGTCTGCTGGTTCACCCATGCGTTGACGTTGGCGGGCGCGCCGGATACGTCGCCGATCTGGCTGCCGTAGAACTGCTGGTTCGCGGAGACGAAGGTCGGATCGAGCGAGCCGCTCCGGAGCCACAGCGAGTTCGCGATATTGAGCGTCACCGCCGGGTCGGGGGCGACCAGGCTCGCCTGGAGCGCCGCGTTGTCGCCATTGACCGTGTCCGCGGTCATCGCGCCAAGGTCGAGCGCCTGCGCCATGCCCGTCTGCGTGTCGCCGCGCGCGCCGTTGTAGGCGATGTCCAGCGCGATACTGAGGCTCGTCGGCGAAAGGAACACGTTGTCGGTGGCCGCCGCCCCGGCGCGCAGCCCCGCCAGCGTGCTGAACGCGAACGCGTTGTCGGCCGCGACCGTCTCGGCCGGGACGCCGGCGTTGCGGCTCAGCGCGCTCGCCACCGCCGGCGGCAGGATCCGCGCCGGCGCGGAGCCGCCCCCGCCGCTGCATCCGGCCAATAGGGGCAAGGCGGCGCAAAGTCCCGCGGCGAGTACTGGACGCCAATGCCGTGCTCGAATCATGGTCATCCTCCCGCAATGCAAGATCAAGCTCACTGTACGCTATCCTCCTGCCGATCTCCTGCCGAGTATCGATCCGACACGTCCCGCGCTGCGTAGCGACATTGGCGCCGTTTGGCCGGAAGGGTGAACTGCATGAGGGCCAGCACCGATTTCGTTCATCTGCACTGCCGCTCCGAGTTCAGCCTGCTCGACGGCGCCAATCGCCTCGACCCGCTCGTCAGCCGCGCCTGCGGGACACGCATGCCGGCGCTCGGCTGCGCGGGTAACGGTATAATGTGCGGCGCGGTTCCGAGATTGAAGGTATGAGAACCGGTGCCGCTCGACATCAAGGGGTGGCGAGAATCGGGAGAAACCGACAGCCGGCGGTCGGACCGTTCCCATCCATTACGCTGCAGGAATCGATGCAGCCGGTTAAGGTGAGGCGGACGTCTGACTTGTTGAACCACCGGCTTACGTGCACCATCAAGTTCGCAAGTGGACCGGACGAGACAGATGAAGGGGCATGACCTGGAGCACTGGCTGAAAACGGACTGCTGCGAACATGCGCTGGCGGCGGGCGGCACTCGATCTGGATTAACGCCGCAAACGGTGCATCATCGGCAGTTCCAAGGCATTCAGAGGTAAAGCGGAGCACCATCCGGCGGATTTGCCAGGACCTCAGAGTCGAGCGGCCGCCGGGCTGCTGACTCAGAAGGACGGCGCGAAGTGCTCGACCACTGTCTTTGGGCTTCTGTCGCTTAGCGCCCATCGCGCCGGTACGCGATCAGCTCTTGTAGGGCCTCCAGCACCATCTCGCGCGCCTCGTCCTGTGTTCCGCCCTCGGAAATGGCGCCCGGCACCTCCGGGATGAACGCGATGAAGCCGCCCTCGGCCGCGGGCTCGAACACGATAGTAAATTCCGTCTTCATACCTTCATTGTACGACGAAAAGCACAGATTCGACACGGCAGGCGATGCCCTCGTCAACCCAACTCACGCATTCTGCGGCCGAAAACAATGTTCGGCCAGATTCCACGCAACAACTGACAGGGATGTGCAACGAGCTTCACTGCGCAATTATGGTATAGTAATGTCTGGTTGTTTATTACTCCGGGAACCGATAAGATGACTCCTACGATCTAGATGTAGCGCCAAACGGAATTCCTCGCGCTATATAGCGACAATTGTCCGCCGCCCGGCCGGAAGGGTGAACCGCATGAGCGCCAGTACCGATTTCGTTCATCTGCACTGCCACTCCGAGTTCAGCCTGCTCGACGGCGCCAATCGCCTCGACCCGCTCGTCAGCCGCGCCGCCGAGCTGGGCATGCCGGCGCTCGCCCTCACCGACCACGGCGTGATGTACGGCACGGCCGAGTTCTACGCCAAGTGCAAGGCCGCCGGAATCAAGCCGATCCTGGGAGTCGAGGCCTACGTCGCGCCCCGCCGCCGCACGGACAAAGAGCCGAGGCTGGACCAGGCCGCCTATCACATGGTCCTGCTGGCGCGCAACCTCACCGGCTACAAGAACCTGCTCAAGCTCACCTCCATCGCCGCCCTGGAGGGGTTTTACTACAAGCCCCGCATCGACCGCGAGATACTCGCCAAGTACAGCGAAGGGCTCATCGGCACGACCGCCTGCCTCGGCAGCGAGATCAACACGCACATACTTCGGGGCGACTACGAGGCCGCGCTGAAGGCATGCGCCTTCTACCGCGACCTCTTCGGCGACGGCAACTATTACGTCGAGATACAGGACCACAGCCTGCCGGAGCAGCAGCGCAGCAACGAGCAGCTCCTGAAAATCGCCCGCGAGCTGCGTCTTCCGGTCATCTGCTCCAACGACGTGCACTACCTCACCGGCGGCGACGCGGACGCGCACGACATCCTGCTCTGCATCGGCACCGGCGCGACCGTCACCGATCCCGACCGGCTGCGATACGCCACGCAGGAGTTCTACCTCAAGTCCTCCGAGCAGATGAAGCAGCTCTTTGGCAGGCTCCATCCGCAGAGCATCGAGCAGACGCTCGAGATCGCGGACCGCTGCGAGGTGGAGCTGGAGTTCGGCCGCGCGCCCATGCCCTCGCCCGGCCTGCCGGAGGGCGTCACGCCGCTCCAGCACCTCGCCGAGCTTTCCGAGCAGGGCATGAGCCGCAAGTTCAACGGCGCGCCGCCGCCCGCCGTCGTCGAGCGGATGCGCTACGAGATGGGCATCATCGAGAAGACGGGCTTCGCGCAGTACATGCTCATCGTCCGGGATTTCGCGAAGTTCGCGGCGGAGAAGGGGATCTACTACGGGGTGCGCGGCTCCGCGGCCGGCTGCCTCGTCTCCTACCTCATCGACATCACGGACATCGATCCCGTGGAGTACGGCCTCACCTTCGAGCGGTTCCTGAACCCGGAGCGGGTCCAGATGCCCGACGTCGACATGGACTTCGAGGACAGCCGCCGCGGAGAAGTCATCGAGTACGTCACCAGGAAGTACAGCCCCAACCAGGAGGACCCGACCGAGGCGCGCGTCGCCCAGATCATCACCTTCGGCACCCTGGCGGCCCGCGCCGTGCTCAAGGATGCCGGCCGCGCGCTCGGAATGCCCCTGAGCGAGGTCGAGAAGCTCTGCAAGCTCGTGCCGACGATCCCCCTCCACATGACGATCGACAAGACCATGGAGGCCGTGCCGGAGTTCAAGAACGCCTACGTACGCGACCCGAACGCCCGCAAGCTCATCGATACGGCCAAGCGGCTCGAGGGAATTTCGCGCCACGCCTCGGTCCACGCGGCCGGCGTCATCATCTCGCACGAGCCGCTGGTCGAGTACACGCCGCTCACCCGCTCGGCCGACGGCGGCTGCGTCACGCAGTACGTCGCCGGGACGCTGGAGAAGATCGGCCTGCTGAAGATGGACTTCCTCGGCCTGATCAACCTCTCGATTCTATCGCAGGCGCTCAAGAACATCGAGGCGACCACCGGACGGCGCCTGGACGTGCGACGCCTGCCGCTCGAAGGCGACGGCGAGGACGTCCGCCGGACCTACGACCTGATGGGCGCCGGCGAGTGCGTCGGCGTCTTCCAGCTCGAAGGCACGCAGATGCGCCGCTACATCCAGGAGCTCAAGCCCACCTCCGTGCGCGACGTGGCCGCCATGGTCGCCCTCTACCGGCCCGGCCCGATGGCGCACATCCCGCGATTCGTCCGCACCAAGCACGGCCTGGAGAAGCCCGACTATCCGCACCCCTGGCTGAAGGATCT
>DATGJU010000352.1:0-6321 GCA_035295045.1 Chthonomonadaceae bacterium | reverse complement strand
TCAAGTCGATCTACCGCGAATCGCGCGACCGGCTCGGTGAGGTCAACGCCCGCCTCCAGGAGAACCTGAACGGCCTCGCGCTCATCAAGGCCTTCGCGAAGGAGCGTTCCGAGTCGGCCCGCTTCGGCGTTACGGCCCGCCGCTACCTGGAGACCAACTTCCGCGCGATCCTGGCACGCAATCTCTTCTTCCCCGCGGTCCGGTTCGTCGGCTTCTTCAGCAACATCATCTCGATCGGCTACGGCGCCTGGCTCACGCTGCACGGCCAGTTTACGGTCGGGGGCCTCGTCGCCTACCGCGGCTACTGGTGGCAGCTCTTCCAGCCCATCAACCAGCTCGCCACCATCAACGAGCTGCTCCAGCGCGCGCAGGCGGCGGGCGCCCGCGTCTTCGAGCTGCTGGATGAGCCGGAGAGCATCGTAGACGCGCCGGACGCCGCCGTGCTCCAGCTCGGCCGTGGCGAGGCGCGAGTTGCGTTTGAAAACGTCGCCTTCGCCTATGCCGAGAAGCCGATCCTGCGCGGCATCTCCTTCACCGCCGAGCCGGGCCAGATGGTCGCGCTCGTCGGGCCGAGCGGCGCCGGCAAGACGACGGTCCTCAGCCTCATTCCGCGCTTCTGGGACGTGACCGGCGGCCGAATCAGCGTCGGCGGCCGGGACGTGCGCGCCGTGACGCAGGAGAGCCTTCGATCGCATCTCGCCATGGTGCTCCAGGACACGTTCCTCTTCAACGGCGCCGTGCTCGACAACATTCGCTACGGCCGGCCGAACGCGTCGCAGTCCGAGATCGAGCAGGCCGCCCGCGCCGCCAACGCCCACGACTTCATCCTGGAGCTGCCGGAGGGATACGCCACCGAGATCGGCGAGCGCGGCGTGAAGCTCTCCGGCGGCCAGCGGCAGCGCCTCTCGATCGCCCGCGCCTTCCTCACCGACCCGGAGATCCTCATCCTCGATGAGCCGACCTCCAGCGTCGAGCCCGAATCCGAATCGATCATCACGCAGGCGCTGGAGCGGCTGATGCAGGGCCGAACGACCTTCGTCACGTCCCACCGCTTCTCGCTCGTGATGGGCGCCGACAATATCCTCGTCTTCGACGACGGCCGCCTCGTCGAGCAGGGCAGCCACGCCACCCTCATGCGCGAGCCCGGCCTCTACGCACAGATGTTTACTATGCAAATGGGGAAGTAAGCGGAAGCGCGGCAGCTGGTGGCTGGTTGATGGCCGCAGGCTGATGATTGCCGGGTATTGGCTACTGGCTACAGGCTGCTGGTGAGTGACTCACGGGTTGCCGATGACTGGTGGATGATGGCCGGAGGCGGCGGCGGCTGATCGTATCTAGGAATTAATTGATGGTTTTCGGGGGCCGGTGGTGGGTCGCCGGTTTCTGCGGGACAGGGGAGCAGATTGTTCGGAGCCGCGAATTAGGGTCTGCACAGTGGGAAGGTCGGCGAGTTAATCTGCGACGGGCGGGAAAGCTGACGACGGCACGCCGTCTGACGAATCCTGAAGAGATATCGCCACCGTTTTCGCTCTAACGGCCTCCCGTTGAGGTCCTGGTGTACGTTTTCGTTCCGTTGGCGGTCACGGCCCTACAGCTGGAAGCAATGGAACCAGGAGTCCAGCTCGACAACTCGAAATGCGATCACGCCGAGGAAGCGCAACGTGTAGCGAACCCACCGTTCCGACGCGTCGGTCGCCAGGGCGCCATTACACTCACCATGGAGAGTCAGAGAGCCGCCATCACTCCGATCATAGCGCATCTCGTCCAGAAAGACGGCGTCTCGCCCCTGCATACCAGGACTCCAGGAAAGCCTTCGCCTCCCGAGCCGCGAGCCGTTTGTGACGCACCGCAACCGGCACGTCAACCAGTATCGACAAATCAATCAGGTCGGCGAGCTCGGGTCGAGTCGAGGTTGCGCCTTCGAGCACAACAACGGCGCTTGGCGCTCGCTCGATGAAATCCGAGCGCATCGCGTACGCGCCGTTGGGAAGCGCACCAGCCTCGAAATCAAACGCCCGCCACTTCGCGGGTCGTCCGGCCAGCAGGGGCTCAAGCGCATCGGCCCGGAGGCGTCGCCAGTCGATGGCATCCCTGGCCCTTGCTTCGGGAGTGCGGGCGTCCCATCCTGCGTCGGAGATTTCTGCGGCGTAGAAGTCATCGCACGGGACCAGGGCCGCACCCAACTCGTGCGCAACCAGCGCTGCCAAAGTGGACTTGCCGGAGCCGCTGCCTCCATCGAGCGCGACAAGAATGGCGGCGGCTCGGCCGACCAAGAGCCTTCTGATTTCAGCGACGATTGTGTCTGCCGTCGCTCTCAGCTCAGGAATGGCCTGATCCAGCCCGGCAGCACGCGCGTCCATTACCATAGGTAGACCGTAAGGCTCGTCGCCCAATTCGAGCTCCTTCCTTGGTATGCCCCTGAAAAACTCGGCAAGTGGAAATGGTAGACTCCTCTTAAAAACCAGGGGAGTTCGATGACTCAGGGACAGTTCTCTCAGGGGCCGATCGTCGGCATCCTGCAGCAGACCGCGGCTTGCCCCAGGCCAGATATGACGGCGAATACCTTCATACCGACATCGCGGAGATGGCGGCAGCTTACCTTTACCATATATGCCAGAACCACGCATTTGTCGACGGTAACAAGCGAACTGCTGCTCTATCGGCCATCCTCTTTCTTGCGCTTAACGGTATTGACGACGCAAACCTGCCTGATGCAACGGGGCTAGAGCGAATGACGCTCCAAGTTGCGAGTGGAGTCACAGGCAAACACGAAATCGCACAATTCCTCCGAGGCTGATCAGAAACCGAGTTCCTCCCTCATGGCCTGACTCCGTGGATGTTTTCGGTCGACTTGACGTATCTTCCACGCGGAAGCGATGGCCGAGGCGCGCGACCGGAAGGGAAGATCCAGCGTGGGCGCAGAAATCGGCGACGTGCGGCTCCAGGTAGACAACTTCGTCCACACAGTGGGACGTAGTGCCAGCAAGTTGTGGCTGACTGAGTTCGAAGTTTTGGCCGGCGCGCTGCGCGACGGCCTGATCATGCTGGACTCGGCCACGGGGTATAGATGGGAGCTGCGGGTTTAGGACGAGTGGTCCACGAAGCCGCCCCTGCACTCATTCCAGCGGAGTCCGCGGCGCGGAAGTGCCAGTCTAAGCTCACAAAGTCGACCTTCGTGTACTCGATGCTGAACCCGCGAAGGCGGGTTTCGTAAACTCAGACCGGGGTTTCAACCCCGCGCCTTATATGCAGGCCCTTGGATGCCGACTATGCCGGCGAATGGGATGGCTGGCTGCCGCGCGTTTCAACCCCGCGCCACATTTGATGGCCATTGGACGTACGTCTTCCGCAAGGACCACCACATCCCCGTAAGGATTTCAACCCTGCGGCTCATTTGTTGGACGGAAGCCCTCTCAATACCCCGAAAAAGGGTGCGTCCAGGGCTTTTTTACATGACATTCTGGCAAAACCGCCGCACATCCATGTCAAAGTCAAATTGACGCGGAGCGGCGCAGCCGGCAAGAGCGATGAAGACGCAGGATGCCGGGGCCGCGCGGCGCCCCGGCATGCTGAGTTGAGCGTCGCGTTACGGCACGCGGAAGTGCATCGTCGTCGCGTCCGACCGCTCGTCCGCGGCATTCAGGGCGGTCGCCGTCACCGTGTACTCCACGCCGCGGTTTCCGAGGATGCCGCCGGTGTTGATCGGCTCCGTCTCCCAGCGTCCGTCACGGTCCGCGGTGACAACCGTGTCGGCGGCCGTGCCGTGCAGCCCGATCAGGCCGAGCACCCGCTTGCTGTAGTCGACGCGGATCGCAACCCTCCCGAACGGCGCGGTTCGGCCGCGGATCACCAGCGGGTTGGTCGGCGCGTCGTTCGGGCCGGGATCGGTGATGAGCGGCGGCAGCGGCCGGCCCGCGGCGATCCGCAGCGGCTGTGCCGAGGCCTGGCGGAACCGCTGGCCGTCCGACGTCACGAAGTGATACGCGACCGGCTGGCCCGCGCTGTCGTCGCCCCTACGGACCGTGTACTCCGCCACATAGTGGCCGGGCTGGTCCTCCCGCATCGGCACGTCCCGGATGTTGCCGACGCTGAACGCGGCGCGCCCGCCCGGCGAGGCCTCCATCTCCACGCGCAGCGTGTCGCCCGGCTGCAGAATCCGGTCGAAGTTGCCCCGAACGGACCGAATCCCGCCAACCGCCCGTGGCTGCTCCATGAAGCTCCAGTGCGTGGTCTGCTGGTTGCCTGCCAGGTCGGCGATCCGAAGATCCACGCTCTGCATTCCCGGGGGCAGCGGAACCCGCGGATTGAACGAGATGAAGTTCTTCGTTACCGTCGCCTGGTCGGTCACGTCGCGCCCATTGAGGACCAGATGGACGGAGGCCGGGTCTATGCCGCTGCCCCGGTCCTCGAGCGCCGCGGAGATATTCGGCCGCGGATCGGTCACGTTCGCGCCATCTTCCGGCGCCATATCGCGCGCTCGTGGCGGCGTGGCGTCCACCGAAACGGTTTCGGCCGCCTGGAGCAGCGGCGATTCCCGGGCGCCGATCTTGAGGCTGCCGATCGCGGCGGCGGCGCGAAGCTGCATCGGCCGGTCGTCCGGCACGCGCCAGGTCCCGACATAACGGCCGGGCCGCACCTCGCGCATCGGGATGTCCTCGGCCAGGCCGGGGATCCGGAACGAGGCGTCGCCGCCGGGCGTGCCGGTAAGCGTCGCCTCCAGCGTGTCGCCCGCCCGCAGCCACTTCCCGCCGCGAATCGTGAACGAGTTGATGGCCGGCGCGGGGCCGTTATCGATGCTGACCGGTTCGCGGCGCCGGTCACGGTCGCGATCCCGATCGCGGTCGCGGTCAAGCTGGCGGTCGCGATCTCGGTCCGGCGCGGTCGCCGGGGGCGTCACGGGAGGGACGCTGGCGACTGGCCCGGCGTCCTTCGTGGTAATGACCACCGTGCGGGTCGCCGAATTCCACTTTACGTCGGCGCCGAGGGCCTCGCCAAGAAATCGCAGCGGCACGAAAGTGTGGTCCCGGATCGACTGCGCTGGCACGTCGAGCGTCACGGGGTTGGCATTGACGATGGCGGTCCTGGAGCCGATCTTCAGCTGGATATCGATAGACGGCGTGCTCGCCGTGACCGTCTGCGTTGCGCTGTTGTACGAGATGTTGGCGCCGAGCTTCTCAAGGACGCCGCGCACGGGCACCATCGTCCGCCCGTTGATCTGCTGCGGTCCGATGTCCGCGAAGAGGACGGGCTGACCGTTCACGGTCACGCTGATGTCGGGCGAAATCTGCCCGCGCGCGGCGCCGCAGGCCATCAGCATAGCGCCGGCGCCCACCGCGGCCGCGATGCGTGCAAACAGTGGTTTGGTTATCGTGGTATTCATTCGGTCCCCCTTTGCGCGGCGAATCCTCCGCGTAGGAGCGACGCACAAATGTTGGGTACGAGCGGCCACAGGGGATTTGTGCGTGCTGGATCAGCCGGAATGACGGATCGAGCCGCCGGGATGTTCCGCCGCCGCCAGCCAACTCGCTCGCCCCCGAGTGAGGATCGTCCGCTCATGCTCCGTCGAACAGGACTACCGGCTCGCCTCCGGTCGGCGGCGCAGCTCTTCACGTGAACGTCGACGACCCGCCGCGGCTCCCGGCCCCTCCATTCGTGCGCAGGCGGGGATTGTCGGCGGTGCGGGGACTGTACGGCGATGCGCCGCCCCGCGCATCGATGCGGTCCCGGCTTCGCGCGTCCGGCCCGACGCGCGGCGCGATGCGCCGGGCCGCGTGCATCAATGCGGTTCCGGCTTCGTCTCCAGCACGACGCGCGGCCTGGTGCACCGGCCGCGAGGAGTCCGGCGCTCCGCGTCGTAATCTAGCGTGGTGGCGTCGCGTCCGGCGCTGCCACGAACGGCTTGAGAACCGAGGTGATCCATAATGAGCTCTCAGCAGATCGCGGTAACCAACCCCTACACCGGCGAGACCGTCGCCACCCTCCCCGCCGGCACGGCCGCCGATATCGACCGGGCCGTCGCGGCGGCCCGCGAGGGCGCCGCGGAGATGCGCGCGATGACCCTACACCGGCGCGCCGAGATCCTGAGCCGTACGGCGCAGCGGCTGCTGGCTGATGTCGAGCCGCTGGCGCGCACGCTCGTCTCCGAGGTCGGCAAGACCATCCGCGAGGCGCGGGCCGAGGTGCCCCGCGCCGCCGGCATCTTCCAGCTTGCCGCGGAGGAGACCCGCCGGCTGCACGGCGAGACGCTGCCGTTCGACGCGCTGCCGAACGGTGCGGGCCGCAGCGGCTACTGGACCTGGGAGCCGGTCGGCGTGGTCGGCG
>DATGJU010000351.1:0-4789 GCA_035295045.1 Chthonomonadaceae bacterium | reverse complement strand
AGGGCAAAATCCGTATCTACCTGGACGGCGCCGAGACGCCCAACTTCGAGTGGAGCTTCGGCGATCTGTTCGACGGCAAGATGCCGCCGTTCGTCAAGCCGTTGGTCTATCGCCGCGACAGCGTCGAGTCGGCGTCGGACTGCTACCTGCCGATCCCCTTCGCGAAGCACATCAAGATCACGTCGGACAGCGCGCGCGGCCAGTACTACCACTTCAACTACCTGCTGCTTCCGCCGGGCTCGACTGTAGCCAGCTTCCGCCTGCCCCTCTCGGCAGAGGAGCAGACGGCGCTGGACCAGGCCGCCGCGGCATGGAGCGCGGCCGGGCAGGACCCGAAGCCGCAGCTCCCAGGTCAGAAGACGATCACGAAGTCGCTCACGATTCGGCCGGGGCGGACGGTGACGCTCTGCGGCCTGCGTGGCCCCGGCGAAATCCGTTCGATCAAGGCGACCGTCCAGTGCGATCAGCGCTACGCCTGGCGCAAGCTGGTGCTGCGGGGCGAGTGGGATCGCTCGAACTGGCCGCAGGTGCTCACTCCCCTCGGCCCGTTTTTCGGCTTCGACTGGGAGACGCCGGAGTACGCCTCGCTCATCGCCGGCTGCCGCAAGGGGGAGTGCTACCAGTACCTGCCCATGCCGTTCCGCAGGTCGGGCAAGCTCTCTCTACGCAGTTACCTCGAAGTCCCCGCGACGGTCACGTTCGAAATCCAGTGGGCGCCGCTCGCCACCGTGCCGGACGATCTCGCCTACTTCTACGCGCGCTGGCGCCACGAGCCGGACTCGACGACGTTCGACTACCCGTTCATCGAGACGGCGGGGCGCGGCCAGTTCGTCGGCGTCAGCATGCCGATCGACCACCCGCTGGGCGGCTGGTGGGGCGAGGGAGACGAGAAGGTCTGGGTGGACGACGACGACTTCCCGCCCTGGATCGGAACCGGCTCCGAGGACTACTTCGGCGACGCCTGGGGCATCCGCTACCTGTCCGGACCGAGCTATGGCGCCGCGGCGGACGATGGCCATCACACGAGCAACTATCGCTGGCACTTTATGGACATGATCCCGTTCGAGAAGCGGATGCGGATGACGATCGAGAACTACGGGCCGAACGGCCAGGGGCCGCGCGGCCAGTACGACTACACCTCGACCGCCTTCTGGTACCAGGCCGAGAGCACACCGCCCTTCGCCGACCTGGCGGGCGTGAAGTACACCGGCGGCGACGACCCGAACGGCCCGCCGAAACCGATGCAGTACGATCCGCATGTTTTCGCCGACCTGAACGCGGAGAGCGTGCGCACCTACGGCCTCGCGGCGACGTTCACGCAGCAGGCGGAAACGCTTCTCGTCAAGCCGCGCCACGCAAGGATGGTCACGGACGCCAAGCGGCACTACGAGTTCGATCGGGAGCGCGCCGTCGACTTCGGAAACGTGAAGTCCGGCAAGCATCTGGCAGACCTGAAGATCACGTCCCCCTCGGACGCCGTATACACGGTCCGGCTCTTCACCACACCGGAGGCCGGCATCGCGGACCTGACGCTCGTGACGGACGGCAAGCCGGCAGCAATTACGGGCCGGCCCGGCAGGCAGATCCTGGACCTTGGGGGTATCTTCCTCAAGGGCGGAGAGCACACCTTGGGCCTCGCCGCCGCGTCCGACGGCAGGGCGATCTTCGACTGCCTGCAGCTGCTGCCGGCGCAGCGGGTCGCGGGCGCGATAGAGGCGGAGGAGATGACCGTCCTGCGCGCGACCGGCGGCGGCCCGCTGCCGACTCCCGGCGACCCGGAGACGGATGCGAGCGCGGGGCGCGTGCTGGCGCTGCGGGGCGCGGCCGCCGGACAGGGGTTCGTGATCGACCTGGGCAAGCGGCCAGCGCTGCCCTACGTGCTGGGCGTGCGCCCATTCCTGGGGCCGTCGGCCGGTATTGTCCAGGCATTTGCCGGCGACAAGCCTATCGGCCCGGCATTCGACCTCTATGCGCCGAGCCGGCGCCGCGGCGGCAGCGTCCTGCCGCTTGGCCCGGTCCCGGCCGGGACGAGCAGCGTGGAGATCCGCGTGGTCGCGAAGAACGCAGCCTCGACCGGCCAGGACGCAGAGCTGGACTACTTCCGCTGGGAGCCGGACATCATCGGCCCCGGTACCGCGGAGGGCGTCTGGGCGCAGGTGATCGGCACGCACGACTGCGACTATCGCCCGCAGGATCTCGGCGCCAACTACTCTGGCGGACACCAGCTCTGGGTGCAGCCCTGCAATCTCAACTCCTGGATCGACATCGCGCTTGAGATACCGAAGGCCGGCATATACGCGATCTCGACTCGCTACACCGAGGCGGCCGACTACGCGACAGTGCAGGCCTTCCTGGACGGCAAGCCCGTCGGCCCGGCGATCGATTGTTACCACGACGGCGTCATCCTGGGCGAGCCGCTGACGCTGACGACGGGCGAGCTGACCGCTGGCCGTCACGTCCTCCGCTTCCAGGCCGTCGGCAAGAACGAGAGGTCGCGCGGCTACCTGATGGGCATCGACCACGTCATCGTGAAGTAACCTGCGGTCCAACCAGGTGCCGATTTGCGAGTAGGCTCTAGCGACCGGTGAACTGCCAATCGTTCAAGGCGATGAACTCACCGCGGAGATCCCACTTGCTCGCTTCGAGGTTCGCGATAGCGCGCGACACGTCCGCATCGTGCATGTTCTTGCCGGGATCGGTACCTCGTACCGGGCGAGGACACCGGGATGACCCCTGTTTGCCATGTGCAGAATTTCGAAAACTCGAACGTTGCGCGTGAGCAGAATGCGGTTGTCGGACACGGATCGCTCGAATATCTCTTCGTCCGAGTGCGAGTTCAAACCGGCCCCCCCCACCGTAACTACATCGTGACCCGCCGCGCGGAGCATACGTACGATGCCGCGCCCCTGGGAGTCCTCGTCCAATAGCAGCCTCAATTCGCACCGGCCGAGTCGACCCGATTTCCGTGTAGTCTAAGGAATCGGGCGTCTTCCTGTGCCTCCATTTCAATCAGCGGCTTGTTCAGTTCACAGTGCCGGATGATCTCGTCAACGGCCTCGATCGGCAAATCCCAATTATCGGCCGCCTCTTCTCTTGAACGGCAATTCGTAAGCATGTCGATCTAGACATTTGCTGCGGTCAGCCGGCGCCCTTTCACGTAAAGCTGGCGTCGTCGACTCTCCTGCCGCTCGGCTAGATACGTCCAGCCGGTTTGCGCGTCGCGCTCGATATCCAGCAGGAGTACGCGCGTCTGGCCTCCCGTGCTGTCCGCGAGGTACACCTTCTTGCCCTCGCGCACTTCACCCGCCAGCGTCAGGGTAAGGCGGGCGGAGCGCAGAATCGCGTCCTTCACGCTCGGCGCGCCGAAGACCTCCTGCAGGCGCCTGAGCTCGGCCTCCTCCTCCGGTGTTACGTTGAAATTCTGGCGCTTATGCGCCGCCGGGCCCCGTCGTGGCTTTGGCCATTACCCGATCCTCCACAGTACCGCAATAATATGTATAGAATGAGTTTATCATACTCCGATACAGCCTCCCGACTGGAAGTGAAGTGGAAAGGACCGGGGCGGAAAATGGCAGATCGCGGCCGGGTGTTTCTTATTCCTAACAGCTTCGGCCGGCGCGGCGTCGCGGCTCGCGTGCAGGAGCTACGGAAGGCGACGTGGAACGCTCAGTCGTGCACGGATAGCCGCCAAAGGGGCACATGGCGCGTTGGACTCCGGAGAACAGGCGCCTGTCCGCCGGTCGGGGCGTCGCCCGCCGCGGGAGCGCCGAAACGTGGTGGCGGCAAATCACGGTGGAGAACACCATCTGCCGAGATAGGCTACTGTAAAACCGCATGCCCGATCGACAATGCTCGATCCAGGCCCGGAAGTCAGAATGCAGCTACGAGATATCAGGAACCTGTTTGAATACAATGATTGGGCGAACGAGGTTCTGATCGCGATGCTGGTGTCCGCGTTGGGCGAGGACACGGACCTGCGAAGCGCGTCGACGCCGATCGTCAAGGAGATACAGGAGACGGCGACTCACATCTTGGGCGCGCTGACCATTTGGCGAACACGCTGGGAGGGCAGCTCTCCAAGCGGAATGCTCGATCCTGCGCTGTACCCGTCTCCTCGATCGCTTCAAGAAGCATTTCAGTCAGGGAGTCATGCGTTCTGGACCTTCTTTGGCGGCATCGAGTCAGACGACCGCCTCTTCTCGGTCATCGCGTATACCAACACTCGCGGAGATGCCTTTGAGCTGCCGCTCGTCGCAATGATGCAGCACGTGGTCAACCACTCCACCTACCACCGCGGCCAGATTACGGCGCGATTGATGGCGCTGGGGCACGGGGACGTTATCCAAAGCACCGATTTTACAACGTGGACGATGCTCAAAGCGCAGCGCTAGCGATCGGAGGTCCGGAATTTGACGGGTCGGCGCGCGTGGCGCTGCTCTCTGCGTCCTCTCAGGCGGCTACACGATGGCGGCATTTCGGCGGAGACCGTTACAGGAGATTACGACGATGTCCAAGCGAATTCTCTGCCGGCGCGCCTGCCCCGCGCAGCCGCATTGGATGGCTGCCGCGCTGCTGTGCGCTGCCTCGACAAGTGCCGCCCTCGCGCAGGTTCCGGTCGCGGTTCATGTCGACCGGAACGCCCCGGCCGGTGTCTGTCGCCTCGAGATTGGCGTGACGCATACGCAGCACGACCTGGACTCGGCTGGCGCCGACCTGGCGGCCGTCGAGCGCGTCCGAAAGATGCTGCCGGCGGTCTGCCGGTACCAGGTCGAGCCGATCATGGGTTGGG
>DATGJU010000350.1:0-2717 GCA_035295045.1 Chthonomonadaceae bacterium | reverse complement strand
CCGGCAGCAGTTACGGCTGGTCAGTAGACGACGAGCACGGCGCCGTTCAGGAAGGCGCTGTCGACCCTTGCGGCGTACTTCCTGGGCACGGTGATCGTCAACGGATCGCCGTCGCTCACATAGCGCGGCGTCTTCCCGCTGCGCAGTCGCCGGAGCCAGTAGTCCAGGCCGCAGTCGCCCTCGGTCGCCACGATCCGGCGAATATGCAGCCTGTCCTGGTTCTTCGCCACCGGCGAAACAGCCGGCTCGCCGAACGCCAGGAACCCGCCGCGGTTCAGGTAGTGGAATCCCCGGTACTGGCCGGCGGCGATCAGCCTACTGTTCCGTGGCCGGAACCCTCCCGGGAAAGCAAGCGTGTCTACAGTGGCCTGCGGCACCATTTTGTGCAGCAGTGCCGCTCCGCCCGCGATCTCCTTCACCACCCCTGCGTCGGACAGGCGATTGAGCCAGCGATGGTGCAGCGTGTGGTTCCCGATCTCGAAGCCCATCTTCGCGAGCGCCCGCACCTTCTTCGCACCCGTCCGGCTATCGTCGAACGGGCACTGCGGGAGAAGGAAGAACGTGGCCTTGAGAGCGAAGTCCGGGTGCGTTTCGTGGAACGCCAGCAGGATCCCGACGGCGCAATCCGGATCGATCGAGCCGTCCCGGTGGTAGCGGAACTGGCTGCCCCGCGCGTCGTCGAACGTGAGGACGACGGGGCTAAGTCCTGCCGGCAGGTCGATCCTGTTCGACAGGTAGTCCGCAAGCGAGATCGGCCTATATCCCTCCGCGTATAGTCGATCGAGATCGTCCTGAAAGTTCTCACGGCTGCGGGACATGTAGCCCTCGGAGCCTCCGATCTCGTGGTACTCCAAAATCGGCACGTCGCCGGCTTCGTTGGGCCGGAACCGGCGCAGCTCGTCTGGCGTTAGTACGGGCTTCCGGGGCGGCGGCGGAGGCGAGGCGGCCGCGGGCGCAATCGGATGCGTGTCTAGCAGGCCGCCCTCCAGGCCGACATGGCCGGACGGACCGAAGAGGCAGGCGGTCAGCGCCGCCGTGATAAAGGGGCGCGGCTTCCAGGCAGGTTTGATCACAACGCGCAGTCCTCGAACCCGTATCGTGAAGGGCCGGGGAACGCATCGAAATACGCGTCCACTCTCGGCGCCGCACAACCCGCCGCGCCTCGCGTACGGGACGTGAGGCGATCGGGCCGACAGTTCATTATGCCACTATTTTCGCGCGCCGCGCAGCATCTGCGCCCGAAGCTCGAGGTTCCGCGCCTCGCGCGCGTGGCCCATCTTTCTCAAGAGCACGGCGTAGTTATCGAAGGCGTTCGCCGCCTCGGGATCCGCGGAATCGCCGAGGTGCACGTGGATGTCGATCGCGCGTTTGAAGAGTCTAGCCGCTTCATTAAAGCGGCCCAGCCGCGTGTACAGGCAGGCCAGGTTGTTGAGCGTTACGGCGGTGTCGTGGTGGTCGGGACCGAGGGCCTGCTCGCGTGCGTCCAGCTCCTGCTTGTAGAAGGACTCGGCCTCGGCCATGCGCCCCTGGCGGGTGAAGATGCTCGCCAGATTGTCCATTGTCTGGGCGACGTCCAGGCTGTTCGGTCCCGCAGATTTTACCTGAACTTGCAGCGCGCGCGCAAATAGCTCCTCCGCCTCTTTTAGCCGGCCGCGCTCCGCGCAGATTCCGGCCAGATTGTTGAGCGTTTCCGCGGTCTCGAGGCTCTGGTCTCCGAGGAGACGCGTCTGAAGGTTAAGCGCCTGCGTGAAGACCGAGTCCGCCCTGTCGAACTCCCGCTGCATCGCGTAGTGGCCGCCCTGATTGTTCAGGCATGCCGCCGCCTCCACGCTGTCTTTACCGTATACACGTCTCACGATAGCCAGCGCGCGCTCGTACAGCGGCTCCGACGCGGCGAACCTGCCCTGGGCATCGTAGAGGGTTGCGAGGCGATTGAGGCTCCGGGCATTGCCGGCGCAATCGGGGCCGACCGCCCTAGTCCGTACGGCAATCGCGCGCTGGAAGTCGGCGACAGCCTCCGGGAATCTGCCGCGCGCGCCCAGCGTGATCGCGCGTACGTCCAGCGTTGCCGCGAACAGGGGAGTCGCCACCGCGCCTTGCTTTTCCTGGAGCTTTACTGACGCGTCGACCCGCTTTGAGGCGTCGGCGATCCGGCCGGCGTTCAGCAGCGCGACCGCGGCCTCCAGAGAGGCGCCGGCGTCGTCCGGCCTAGCGTCCGCCGCGGCGATTCCGGCCGCGGCAGCGTCGTTGTAGCGTCCGGCGAAGAGCTCGAGGACGCTGAGAGCGGCATCGGCGCGCCACTTGAACGGCGGCTCCTGCCTGGATGCCTGCGCGAGATCACGTCGGCCGGTGTCGAATTGGCCGTCGACGATCGCTTTGAGCCCGAGCGCGAACGGCGGGGCGGCCGGCCCGATCCTGGCTGCCAGGTCCCGCGAGCGCCGCGATGGCACGACGGTCCGGTAGCCCCGCTCCTGCGGAGTTCCGATCTCGGCCGCGTCTTCGAGAAGCGCCGACTCCAGGCCGCCGCTCTCGAACGCGGCGTCGCCATGTGGGCCGAAGGAGTGGCTGGGCGCGTCGCCATGGCGCTGGGTGCCCGACGCGCGACTATGCAGGCCGATCCAGGCGCCGAGGAGGACTGCCGCGATCGAAGCGCCGATGCCGGCCACGAGGATCACAAGCCGAACCGGGGAGGGGGGATGGGCGCGCGGAGACTTACT
>DATGJU010000349.1:0-9865 GCA_035295045.1 Chthonomonadaceae bacterium | reverse complement strand
GATCGGGCACTACAACGCCGAAGTAGTCGTCGGTATGGTCCGTCTTGCGCGCGCTTGGATACGGCAGCGGCTGCATGATCCGTTCCTCCGGCGCCCCTGCCGCCGCTGCGTTTTCACCTGTGGATTCCATTAACGGTGCTGTCTCGCTTTCGGTCCGCTGCCAGATTGCGGGTTTCGCTAGTTATACCTCAGCCAGGCTCGGGGCGAGACGGCATCGGGTATACTCCACCGCGGGATAGGGTCAATGCGATCCGTTTCCGCGATTTGGCGCGAGGAGCGGGATCATCGCAATATGAGCGTTGTCGAGACGATCTCGCCGTGCGCCGTCGACGCAGTCGCCGCGGTGCGCCGCCGCCGCTGGGCCGGGCTGGCCTTCACGATCAACTTTCTCTATGCCGTCTATCTGGGCGGCGTCGGCGTCGTGCTCGAGCCGGTCGGCCGCTCATTCGGCCTTGGCGCCGCGGCGCAGGCTCGGCTATTTCCCGCAGGCTTCTCGGGCATGGTGATCAGCGTACTGCTGTGCGGCTCGCTTTCCGACCGCTTCGGCAGGAGGCGTGTGATCCTGGCGAGCGCCGCGACATATGCGGCGGGGCTCGTGCTGTTCGGCCGGGCCCCGGTTTTCGCTGCGGCGCTGGCGGCCGCGGCCCTTATCGGCGCCGGCAGCGGCGCCATGCAGGCCGTCGTGAACGCAACCATCGCCGAACTTTTCGCCGAGCGGCGCGAAGCGATGGTGAACGCGGCGCAGGTCGCCTTCGGAATCGGCGCGATGTGCGGGCCGTTCGTCGCGGCCCGGCTGGTAAGCGCCGGATCGGACTGGCGACCGCTCTACTTTGGGCTTGCGGCCCTCGTCGGCGCGCTCACAGTTGCGATAGCGCTGGCGCCGCCGCTCCCGTCCGCGGCCGTCAGCCGGCTCGACATTCGCTTTCTTCGCTCCATCCTGGCGCAGCCGGCATTCCTGAACCTGTGCGTGGTGGCCGCGCTCTATGCGGGCGCCGAGGTGGGATTTTTCCAGTGGATGCCGTCGTATTTCCATCTGCGGCTTCCCGGCGGAGGCCGCTGGGCCGGCATCGTGGTCACCATATTCTGGACAGGGATGACGCTCGGCAGGATTGCAGCGGGCGGGCTGATTGGACGACTTCGGCCCCTGCGTCTGCGCGTTGCCCTGGCGGCGCTCGGCGGCGTCTGCGGCCTGGGAGCGGTCTCGGCGCCGGCGCCGCTGCCGACGATCGTCTTCGTTCTGCTGACCGGATGCTGCTTCGGCGGTATCTTCAGTCTTATCCTTGCGGAGGCGGCGGCACGCTACCCGCAGGGTACGGGCACAGCGTTCGGAGGCGTCATCGCCATGAGCGGGCTGGGCACGGCGATTATTCCCTGGGCCATGGGCACGCTGGCAGGCACGCCGCTCGGCTGGCGCGGCGCCCTAGCTCTGGCGCCGGTCTGCGTTTTCGTGGTGGCCCTGAACGGCCTCTGGACCGGACGTCGCGCACGCGGGGATCATGTGCTGAGCGGGTAATGGGGCGAGCGGACAGATTCGCCCGGTCCGCACCGTCCACTATGCCCTCAGCGCCCTCCGATGCAGGAAAAAGGACCATGGCGCGGCTAATGGCTCTGGATGTCGGCGAGAAAACGATCGGCGTGGCATTTTCCGACGAGAGCGGCACGCTGGCGACGCCCGGCAATACGCTTTTTCGGCGCGAGGGCTTCCGGCGCGACATGGCGGCGCTCCGCGATCTCGCCTCCGAGCGTGAGGTCGCCCGCATCATCGTGGGTATGCCGCTGATGCCGGACGGCACGCCGGGACCTCAGGCAGTGGCCGTCGAGGAGTTTATCGCACGGCTTCGCGGATACGTGCGTATCCCGATCGAGCGGTGCGACGAGGCGTTCACGACTGCGGAAGCGGAGCGGATCCTGGACGAGCTGGGGCGCCCGCGCCGCGAGCACAAGCAGACAATCGACTCCATCGCGGCCTGCCTCATCCTGCAGGACTATCTCGCGCGGAGGGCGCGCATTGAGCGAGGCTGAGCATTCGGCAGAGTCCGGACCAAAGCAGGGCAACCGCCTGCGCGCATTGGAGGCGAAGGCGGCCGCGAGACGGCGCATCAGCGTGGCGGCGCTCTGCCTGTTGGCATGCGCCCTGGCGGGCGTCGCGTATGGCTGGTGGCTCCTGCAGCCACCGTCGGCCACGCATCGGGCAACCAAGGCAGACGTAACGGCGGCCGACCCCGGCGCGGATCTGGAGCGAGCGGGCCTTGTGCGCAGCGGCGTTGCCTTCGGTCTCTATGCGAGGTGGCGCGGCGAGGCCGACAAGATCCGTGCCGGCCGCTATACCCTATCGCCCAACATGACGCCCGCGCAGATAATCCGGCAGCTTCGCCTCGGGCCAGGGCACTCGCCGGACGACATCATTCGCGTGTCGGTGCCGGAGGGCTTCACGGTCAAGAAGGTCGCCGCTCGGCTTGAAAGGCTTGGAGTAACGGACGGCGCGGTCTTTCTTCAGATGGCACTGAACCCGAATGTGCACGGAACGTGGAGCTACGATTTTCCAAGGCCGCCGGGCTCGCTCGAGGGATACCTCTATCCGGATACTTACGAATTTCTGCCGAATACGCCTCCAGAGAAGGTATTGGACGCGATGTTGTTGAACTTTTCGAAGCGCTTCTATCGTCCTTACCGTCAGCAATTGGCGGCCCGCGGCAGGTCCCTGCATGAGATCGTTACAATCGCGTCAATGATCGAGCGCGAAGCAAAAACGCAGGAGGATCGCCCGCGCATCGCCGGGGTCCTTGAAAATCGAATAAAGCGGCGAATGAAGCTGGAGATCGACGCCACGGTCCTTTATGCGCTCGGCCGCGATAAGCAGCGGGTCTATCTCAAGGACCTTCAGGTCGATTCGCCGTACAATACCTATCGCCGGACCGGACTTCCGCCGGGAGCGATCGCCAGCCCCGGCGACTCCTCGCTGAGGGCGGCGCTGGAACCGGAGAAGAACGATTATCTGTACTACGTCGCCCGGGGGAATGGATCGCACTACTTTACCCGGTCGCGCCAGGAGCACGAAGCCGCGGTAAAGCTGGCGCGCTCCGAGCGATCCACTTCCGGCGGACCGGTCGTGACGCCTGCTGGTGAAGTCCATGAACCTACGAGATAATGCGCGCGCGCTGGGCGCCTCAGAAAATCCGATGCCGCCGCGTGACGGCGACGGGGGCGAGCACGAGCGGATACCGCGGCGCGGCTTGATGGTCTGCTGTCCGCACCGGTACGCCCATTCGGTTCTGGAGATCCTTCCAGAGGATCTCGCAGCCCGCGGTATCGAGGGCGTAATCCTGGACCTGGACAACACGCTGGTCCGATGGGCGCGCGAGGACCTTACCGAGGATATTCTGGGCTGGATCGCCGCGCTGCGCCGATCGAACATCAAGTTTTGCTTGCTTTCGAATTCCGTACTGAGCCGCCGAGTCGAGCGCGTAGCCGCCGTTTTCGAATGTCCGAACATTCGGAAGGCACAGAAGCCACGTCCAGACGGATTCCACCGTGCCATGCGGGCGATGGGCACGACGCCGGCGACCACAGCGATTATCGGCGACCAGATGTTCACCGACATCCTGGGCGGAAACCGGGTCGGCATCTACACGATCATGGTCAAGCCAATGGCCAAGGCAGAGTTCGTCTACACGCGGCTCGTACATCGGCCGCCGGAAACCCTGCTTCTGCGGCTCTTTCGCAAACGCGGGCACCTTCGCTAGCGTCCCGCGCCTCACGCCGGCCGCCACGGCCGCGGCCGATGCCCGGACAGTCCTCCGGTGCAACCGTACGTCCGGATGACCGGTGAGGCGCGCATGTCCGATCTCACTTCGCCAGTACACCGTGCGCTCGACGCAGACGCGATGCGGCCGGCCGATATTCGCGGAACCACGCGAATACTCGGCGTATTCGGCGACCCCGTCGAGCACAGCGTATCGCCGCAGATGCACAACGCGGCGCTCGCCCGCCTGGGGCTGCCATTCGTATATGTGCCGTTTCGTGTCGTACCTGTCGCGCTGGAGCAGGCGCTGCGATCCCTTCCGGCGCTGGGCATCGTGGGCGTGAACCTGACGATTCCGCACAAGGAGCGCGCGCTCGGACTGGTGGACGAGGCGACCGACGAGGCGCGCGAGGTGGGCGCGATCAACACCGTGCACTGCGTGGGCGGCCGCTTGATAGCCGATAATACGGACGGCCGTGGCTTTTACACGCCGTTGCGCGAGGCGGGGTTCGACGCCGCGTCCCAATCGGTTGTCGTTATCGGCGCCGGCGGCGCGGCGCGATCCGTCGTTTTCCGCCTCGCTCGCGAGGGCGCCGGCGCGATCTGGCTCGCCAATCGGGCCATCGAGCGCGCAGAGGCGCTCGCCCGATCCGTTACGGATGCCGGATATGGCGACCGCCTCGTCCGCCCGCTTGCTCTGCACGACGCGACGGCGCTCGGCAGCGCGATGGCCGGGTCCGATCTGTTGGTCCAGACGACGCGCGCCGGGATGTATCCGAATTCCGGCGAGATTCCGGCAATACCGGCCGAAGCGCTGCACGCCGGAATGCTGGTATACGATCTGATCTACAATCCGGCGGAGACACGTTTGATGGCGCTCGCAAGGTCGCGCGGCTGCGCGGTAATGGGCGGCGCGAAGATGCTCGTGTACCAGGGCGCCGCGGCATTCGAGCGGTGGACCGGCATTTGGCCGCCGACCGAGGTGATGGAGGCGGCGGTGAACTCTTCACTGCCGGCGGCGTAGCTTAAATACCGGTGTCGGGTGTTCGGGTATTGTGGTATTCGGGAATTCAGGACCGGATGCCATACGGCGAGTCTTCCTGAACACCTGAACACTCGAATACCTGAATACCAACGTTCTTGATAAGTCGGGGCTGCTTCCGGCGACCATTTGGACGCCCGGTTGCGGTAAACCGGCCGGTGTGTTATAATCGGGCGTTGCGCCGGAGCGCGACCTGCCGGATCTATTTGCGCAGCCCCAATCCTCGAATCGAGATGCACGAAGATAGGAACAGAACCCATGGTTATGGCGAAGAAATCTCTGGCCGATTACATGATCGAGAAGGGCTACGCGTCCCCGGAGCAGATCGAGGAGGCGCGTAAATCGCAGGCGTCCACCAAGGGCGACCTGGCGAGAATCCTGATCGACATGGGCCTGAATGCGCGCGACGTCTACGAGTCGAAGGCGCAGGAGATGCAGGTCCCATTCGTCGACCTGACCGTCTATAAGCCGGACCAGAGCGCGCTCAACGTAGTTCCCGAGCATGTGGCCAAGCGGCATAACGTACTTCCGATCAAAAAGGACGGCACGACACTCTACGTCGCGATGTCGGACCTCAACAATATCACCGCGAACGATGACATCCGGCTGGTCTCCAGATGCGTGGTGCGCGGCGTTCTCGCCGTGCCGGAGCATATCGAGGACTCGATATCACGCCTCTATGGCGGCACGCAGGTCGAGGGCAGCGCCGGCGCCAAGGGCGGCATGAATCCCATGAAGGGCATGGCCCCCGACATCGGCGATCAAGACATGAAGTCGTCGATGTCCGAGGTCATGGCACTGTACGCCGCCGGCAAGGACAAGGATATCACGGCCGACGAGGAGAGCGACGCAATAAGCGCGGCCGAGGATGCGCCGATCGTGCGGCTGGCGAACACGATCATCCAGCAGGCGGTAAAAGAGCGCGCATCGGACATCCACATCGAGCCGGACCGGCGCGGAATGCGTATTCGGTACCGCATCGACGGCGTTCTGCACGAAGTGATGCAGGTCCCGAAGTTTATCCAGATGCCGCTCACGGCCCGCTATAAGATCATGTCGGAGATGAACATCGCAGAGCGCCGCCTGCCTCAGGACGGCCGCATCGGCATTCGGTACAATGACAAGGACTACGATCTCCGCTGTAGCTGTCTGCCCAACCTGCACGGCGAGAAAGTCGTCATGCGGATTCTGGACAAGTCCAGCGTCATGCTGGGCCTCAACAAGCTGGGCTTTACGCCGGAGGTGCAGGCGAAGCTTGAGGAGCTCGCGCAGCAGCCGAACGGCATGCTGCTCTCCACCGGCCCGACAGGCTCCGGCAAGACGACCACGCAGTAT
The DNA here is from genome assembly GCA_035295045.1 of Chthonomonadaceae bacterium. Classification (GTDB taxonomy): domain Bacteria; phylum Armatimonadota; class Chthonomonadetes; order Chthonomonadales; family Chthonomonadaceae; genus DATGJU01. The sequence goes on along the minus strand of DATGJU010000349.1, from coordinate 3,746 downwards.
TCGCTGCTGAACAAGCTGAACAGCATCGAGAAAAACATCCTGACGATCGAGGATCCCTGCGAGTACCAGTTGAGCGGCATCACGCAGGTGCAGGTGAATAAGAAGGCCGGACTGACTTTCGCCTCCGCCCTGCGCTCCTTCCTCCGGCAGGATCCGGACATCATCATGGTCGGAGAGATGCGCGACCTGGAGACAGCCGAAATCGCAATCGAATCGTCGCTTACGGGCCACCTCGTACTGTCGACGCTCCATACGAACGATGCGTGCTCCGCGACTATCCGCCTGATCGACATGGGCATCGAGCCGTTCCTTATCTCGGCGACGATCATCGGGGTCCTCGCGCAGCGGCTGGGTCGCCGCATCTGCACGAACTGTAAGGAGTACTACGACGTACCCGCCATCGAGCTGCGGCGCTTCGGCTTCAAGCCGAACGATCCCGGCCAGGTGGTGCAGCTCGCTCGTGGCCGCGGCTGCGAGATGTGCCGCCACACCGGCTACAAGGGCCGCGTCGGCTTCTACGAGCTGATGACGATGAACGCGGAAATGGCCGAAATGATCGTGCGGCGCGCCCCGCTGACCGACCTCAAAGAGGCGGCGAAGGCAAACGGGATGCACGAGCTTCGCGAGGACGGACTGGTAAAGGTGCTGGAAGGCCAGACAACTCCCGAAGAGGTTATGCGCGTCGTGTTCACCGCCGGCTTCTAGTGCCGCCGGCCCGGAAGTCGAAGCAGAAGAGGGAAGAGGCCGCGGCAGAGCAGTCTCTTCCCTTTCCGTCACCGGAGGTCATCCGCGAGTTCCCCGATCGAGCCGCGCAGTGGCTCTTCGTGGATCCGCTCAACCTTCGGGAACTGGTCCAGATAGCCGATCCCGACTTGGTGGAACGCCTCGACTTTGCGCGCGCCAGGCGGATCAACCGGAGATTCGTTCCTGCAAGCCTGGCGAAGTTTGAAACCGACCTGCTTTTCGAGGTTCCGATCACTGGCGACGATCTCGACGTCTGGGTCTACCTGCTTACAGAGCACAAATCGAGCGTCGATCATGACGTGGCGCTCCAACTGTACTGGTATATGGGCGAAGTCTGGCGCGCAAGGAAGCGTCGACAGGCGGAACGCGTCGGCGGCAGCCGCGGCCCATCCCAACTCGGTCCGATTGTGCCGCTGGTGTTCTACACGGGGTCGGATGCGTGGCGCGAGCCGATATCGCTAACCCGCGCATTGAGCGTTCCGGCTGGGTTCGCCAGATTCGTGCCGGCGTGGGAGACGCTGTTTCTTTCGCTCAGCGGTTTGACAGACGCAGAGCTGAGCAGCGGAGCGTCCGCGGTCCGGCAGGCGTTGCGAGTTTGGCGAGCCGAGGAAGGGCCGCTCGATGAGCTTGAGGCCGCCGTTAAAGCCGCGCTCGACGCGCTGGAAACGCTGGACTCGTCTCAGGCGGAGCAGAGGGCGCGGATCGTCTATTTCTTCGTCCTGCTCTCATTTCATCGTCGCAGCGCCGAGGATTACGGTACGGTATTGACCACCGTGGCGAACCATGTGGAGAGATCGCGATTCAGGGAACGAACTGACATGGCTGTTGTCGAGAGATCTATGGCGCAGGTTATAGCCGATCGCGCCAAAGAAGAGGGACGCGAGCAGGGCCACGAGGAGGGCCTCCAGGAGGGCCTTCAGGAGGGCCGCCAGGAGGGCCGCCATGAAGGCCTCCAGGAGGGCCGCCGAGAAGGGATACGTGACGCGTTAACCCTCTTTCTAAGGTCGCGGTTCGGGGATCTTGAAAGCGACCAGGCCGCACGGATCGCCCGCGCCGACGCGGAGACGCTCACGCGCTGGCTCGCGGCGGCGGCGAACTCCCGAACTGTGGATGAGGCGCTGGGCTAGCCCCAGGCCGCGGCGCGGAGGCGGGGCGTGGATTACCTGTGGACCTGGCTGTCGCGTGCGTGGCCCCGCCGGTCCGCCTTCGGCGCGGTCACAGCCGCCGACGGCGCGCCCGGAACCGTCGGCACGCTCGTTGCGGCATCTGGTGGGAGCGACAGCGGCGAGCCTGAAGCGGACCAGACCGGCGAGTCGTCGCGCGCAGAGCAGCCGGCCGGCGAGTTGCCGCGCGCGCCCGCAGAGAACCGGCAGCGGGATGCTGCCGCAACGATGTCCGAGGTCATGGCGCGATATGGTTACGATGCCGCCGCCGAGGACGAGCCACCGGAGTGGCCACGCGCCGAAGACACGCCGATCGGCCGGCTGGCGGCTACCATCCTGCGCCAGGCCGTTCGCGAGCGGGCGTCGCATGTCCATTTGGAGCCGGACCGGCGCGGGATGCGCGTGCGATTCCGAACCGACGGCGTGCTGCACGAAGCCTTCCAGATGCCGAAGTTCGTCCAGGGGCCGCTCATCCGCCGCTTCGCAGTTCTGGCCGATTTTGACCTGGCGTCGCATCGTGGAAGGCCGCAGACCGGCGGCTTTGATTTTCAGATCGACGACGCGCGTTTCGACGTACGGGCCGCGGCAACGCCGACAATTTTCGGCGACCGGCTGACGCTGAGAGTTGCAAGCGCAGCCGCCGCAATGCCCGGCCTGAACGCGCTGGGATTTACGCCGGAGGTACAGGCAGGGCTGGAGGCGCTCTGCCAGCTAGAGGCGGGACTGCTGCTCTTTGCGGGTCCACAAGGGAGCGGCCGGTCCACCACGCAGTACGCGCTTCTCAACAAGCTGAACTCGGTCGAGCGATACATTCTGACGATCGAGCCGTGGTCCAGCTTTCAGCTTGCCGACGTTACGCAGGTTGAACTTGCTCGTCGTCGAGGCGCGAGCTTGACGGATGTCTGGCGCACCGCGCAGGACGTCGACGTGGTGCATATCGACCGAGTATGCGATGCGGAGACGGCGGAAATCGCGGTAGGCGCCGCCGAGGCCGGTGCGCTGGTCCTGGCCGGCATCGACGCGAGGGATGCCGTCGGCGGACTGCTTCGGCTTATGGACTACGGGATAACCGCGCATCGGGCCGCGCAGTCGGTGCTCGGCGTGCTTGCGCAGACGCTCGTGCGAAGGATCTGCAAGGCGTGTCGGGACCAGTACGAAGTGCCGGCGACGGCGATGCGGCGCTTCGGGTTCCGGCCGCAGAATCCGGAGCAGACGGTGACGCTCTCGCGCGGACTCGGGTGCGAGCAGTGCCGACATACCGGCTATCACGACCAGCTCGGCGTATGTGAGCTGCTTCGCATGAACGCGGAGATCGCCTGCTTTCTAGGCCAGGGCGGATCGATCGCGCGCATCGCCGACGCGGCGAAAGCGAACGGGATGCACGCGCTGCAGGAGGACGGCCTCGTGAAGGTCCTTGAGGGCCATACGACGCCGAACGAGATTGTGCGCGCGCTGTCGCTGTAATTGCGCGCGAGCGACCGACCGGCGAACGAACAAACGCGCTCGCGGAGGCGTCCTAATAGCGTGCCGCACTCGTTGGCCGCGAGCGTGGTATCATATCGTACGGTTCGCCATATCCCGTCGAGCCGTACGGTTGCGCGCGAACGGGACGATCTGCCGGGCGCATGCGGCGAGCCTGAGCGGTCCGTTCGGCCGAGCGATTATTTCAATTCATAATTGCGGACCCATCCGGGCCCGCCGTGTGTGCCGCAATCATCGATTCATGGCATTTCTTAAGTAGTGGCCTCTCGCCGGAACATCCGCGGCGGCCGATATTCAAAGAAGTGTCGCGTTAAGACGGGGGGATCCAACCGTGTCTGACAACCAGTTTCCCAACCG
>DATGJU010000348.1:0-2555 GCA_035295045.1 Chthonomonadaceae bacterium | reverse complement strand
AGGTTGTTCTCGCAGACGAACAGCACGGGCAGCCGCCAGACTGCCGCCAGGTTCATCGCCTCGTGGACGGCGCCCTCGTTCGATCCGCCCTCGCCGAAGTAGGCGACCGCGACCTGCCCGGTCCCGCGCATCTTGGCCGAGAGCGCCGCGCCGCACGCGATGGGCGCGTTCGCGCCGACGATCGCGATCGCGGGGAAGGCGCCGACCGTCATGTCGCCGACGTGCATCGACCCGCCCTTGCCTTTGCAGCAGCCGGTGGCTTTGGCGAATAGCTCGGCCATCATTGCGTCCGGCGAGACGCCCTTCGCCAGGCCATGTCCGTGCGGCCGGTGCGTGCCCAGGACGTAGTCGTCGGACCGCAGAGCGGCCGACACGCCGACGGCCACCGCCTCCTGGCCGATATAGAGGTGCAGCGTGGAGGGAATCTTGCCCTGGAGGAATAGCGCGTTGCACCGCTCCTCAAAGCGGCGAATCAGCAGCATCTCGCAATAGAGGTGTAACAGGCAGTCGGCCGGTTCGCTGGCTTCGGTGGGGCTATGCAAGGTCGTCCGCCCGTCCGGCGCTGCCATAGAGTCTCATCAGCTCGGAGATCTTCTGCTTCATCGCAGCCTTTCCGGCCACCATGCAGTCCGCAGGCTTGTGCGAGCCCAGCACGGCATGTACGTCCGGCCCGCCTATTGCGCCGGCTGCGGCTTCTCGGAATGCCCGCTTTAGGACGGTGCCGACGTTGAATTTCGCGACGCCGTGCGAGATCGCAGCCGCCACGCACTCAGGTGGAAAGCTCGTGCCGCCGTGGATGACGAGCGGCGCCGGGACCGCTCGGCGGATCGCGGCAAGCCGATCCAGATCGACTGGCGCACTGTGGGTCGTGAGCAGGTGTACGTTGCCGATGGAGACCGCTAGGCAATCCGCGCCTGTCTCGGCCATGAACCATACCGCGTCGGCGGGATCGGTCAGCGCATGGCCGCGCATATCGATCCCAGTGGCAGTGGCATCGGGCAGCCGGCCTAACTCGACCTCCACCGTGACGTGCCGCGAATGCGCTTCACGCACCAGGGCGGACAAGGTATCGACCGCCCGCTGCCGCGGCCACGCCGATGTGTCCAGCATAACGGCGTTAAAGCCGGCATCTATTGCTCGCTGCGCCTGGTCGAGCGTCTGGGCCTCGTTAAAGAGAAGCGCGAACGGGACGCGCGCCCGCAGGGTTATCGTCCTTCCGATCGCGCCGAGCAGCTCCACGCCGCGGTGGTCCAGCCAGACGCCGTCAAGCATCATCGCGCCGAAACCGAGGATGACCGGCGATCGCTGCTCTTCGGCTGCCTCGAGCGCGGCCTCCAGCGAGTAGCTGCCCCAGGCCTCGAAGTAGCCGACGGCGTATCCACCGGCCATCGCCTGCCGCATCATCGTTTTCATCGAGACGAGAGGCACTGCAGGAATCTCCGCGCCCGGCGCGAGCGCGCATCCGTCGATCGGCCGCCGCCGGTCCGACCGAGCGCGGGGTTATATGCGGCGGTGGCCTGGCGCCGCCCCTTATTCGACGGCGGCCGTCCGCAGCGCCAGGTAGTCCGCGAGCGCCTCGCGCCAGGGCCTCATGGTGTCGCGGCCTTGCAGCTCCAGCGCATACCGGCGCAGTACGGAGTAGGCCGGGCGCCTCGTTGGAGATGGCCACTTGTCCGCCGGCATCGGATGGACCAGGACGTTGTGTACGCCTGAGAGCTCCAGCGTCGCGCGCGCAAACTCATACCAGGAGCACGATCCTGCATTCGTGATATGATACGTGCCGAAGAGCTGCGAGCGCAGGAGCGCCATCAGCGCGCGCGCAAGATCGCGCGTGTGCGTCGGGCAGCCTACCTGGTCGACGACTACGGAGAGCTCGGTGCGCGTCCTCGCCAGTTCCAGCATTTTAGAGGGAAAGCTGGGGCCGTGGACGCCGAAGAGCCAGGCCGTGCGCGCAATGAAGTGCTGCCGGCACAGCTGGCGGACGAACTGCTCGCCGGCAAGCTTGGAGGCCCCATACCGGCTAAGCGGATTAGGCGTGTCGAACTCGGTGTACGGCTCGTTCTTCGAGCCGTCGAATACGAAGTCGGTGCTGATATACACCAGTGTGATGTGATGGCCGCCGCAGACGCTCGCGACGTTCCACGTTCCCAGCGCGTTGACGCGGAACGCCTGGTCCGGATTGCGCTCGCAGCCGTCCACGTCCGTGTATGCCGCGCTATGGATCACCACGTCCGGCTGGTGCTCGAGCAAGCATCGTGCAACGGCATGCGGGTCCGTGATGTCGAGCGGCTCCCAGGGGTCGGGCGAGGTGTCGTTCGCCACGATGTCCGTTCGGATCAGCTCGTGGCCGTCAGCGGCCAGCAGCGTGCAGAGGTCGATGCCGAGCATCCCGTTCGCACCCGTAACCAGTATGCGCATCGCTCGCTCCGTTCCGCTATTGGACGCGCAGAAGCGGCACGCCCGCCTTATCGAAGAGGAAGAGTAGGATTACCGTGGCGAACCAGAGCACGATCGCGAGCTGGAGCATCCGGTCCTTGCGGAGCGCCTCGTCCGGC
>DATGJU010000347.1:0-14241 GCA_035295045.1 Chthonomonadaceae bacterium | reverse complement strand
GAGATCGGCGCGCGGGCGCGTTCGCAGGTCGCTGCGCGCTACGACGTCGCACGTCTGGTCGATGACATGGCCGCGCTCTATCGGGGGCGCAGATGACGCGCGCAGCGGCGACGGACAGAGTCCTGGTTACCGGCGCTGCGGGCTTTATAGGCTACCACGTCTGCAGCGCACTGGTGAAGCGGGGAACGAACGTCCTTGGGATCGACAATCTCAATCCGTACTATGAGGTCAGCCTTAAGCTGGACCGGATTGCGCAGCTCACTCCGTCCGATAACTTTCGGTTCGTCAAGCTGGACATCGGCGACCAGGCCGAGATCGAGCGGCTGTTCGCAGAGTACAAGCCATCCCGCGTCGTCCACCTGGCGGCGCAGGCAGGCGTGCGGCACTCGATCGACAATCCCGGGCTCTACGTCAATAGCAACATCGTCGGGTTCCTTCACATCCTCGAGGCCTGCCGGCACGGCGGGATTGCACACCTCGTGTATGCCTCGTCCAGCTCGGTGTACGGCGCCAACACGCGCATGCCGTTTTCCGTCCACCAGAATGTCGACCACCCGGTGAGCCTCTACGCGGCAAGCAAGAAGGCGAACGAATTGATGGCGCATTCGTACAGCCACCTGTATCGCCTGCCGACGACCGGTCTACGGTTTTTTTCGGTCTACGGGCCATGGGGCCGGCCGGACATGGCGATCTTCAAGTTTACGCGGGACATTCTGGCGGGTAGACCGATCGACGTCTACAATCACGGTCGCATGCGCCGCGATTTTACGTTCGTCGACGACATCGTGGAGGGCGTCGTCCGGGTGATGGACCACATCGCGCGGCCGAGCGACCGCTGGTCGAGCGACTGCCCGGACCCAAGCACGAGCGCGGCCCCCTACCGTCTTTACAACATCGGCAACAACCAGTCCGTGGAGCTGTTGCATTTCATCGGCGTTCTGGAGCGCTGTCTGGGCAGGACGGCGACCAAAAACCTGCTGCCGCCGCAGCCGGGAGACGTGCCGGCCACCTTCGCCGACGTGGACGACTTGACGCTCGATACGGGCTTCGAACCATCGACGCCGATCGAGGTCGGCGTCGCGCGCTTCGTCGCGTGGTACCGCGACTATTACGGTGTTTCAGGCTGAGCACCCACCGGGCCCGACTCTTGCTATGATATGCATTCCTCGCGCGCGCGAAGCTCCAGGGGGCGATTTGAGCGTAAGCGGGTACAATGCTCTGTCGGATTATCGCAGGTATTCTTGAGCTATTATCTAGGTGCGATAAGGAAGCTATATGAACGTACTCATCACGGGCGGCGCAGGGTTTATCGGGTCGCATCTGGCCGAGAAGCTGCTTGGCCAGGGCGACGAAGTCTGGGCCATCGATGATCTCTCCACCGGCAGCCTGGCGAACGTCGAGCATCTCCGGCCCCACCCCCGGTTCCATCTCGTAATCGACTCGTGCCTGAACGAAGCGGTGATGAACGAGCTGGTCAACCGCGTGGACCACATCTACCATCTCGCCGCGGTCGTCGGTGTCAAGCTCGTGGTCGAGAGCCCCGTGCGGACTCTCGAGACGAACCTGCGGACCAGCGAGATCGTCTTCGGCCTCGCGCACCGATTCCGGAAGAAGGTTCTGCTCGCATCCACTTCGGAGGTATACGGCCGGCACTTCGAGAACCGACCGCTCCGAGAGACCGACGACCGGATCTATGGCCCGACCACCGTCGGCAGGTGGAGCTACGCCGGCGCCAAAGCGATCGACGAATTCATGGCGCTCGCCTACCACCGCGAGCGCGGCCTGGAGGTTGTCATCGTTCGGTTCTTCAACACGGTCGGGCCGCGGCAGACGGGCCAGTACGGCATGGTGATCCCGCGGTTCGTACAGGCCGCGCTCGAGGGTCATCCGATCACGGTTTACGGCGACGGCAAGCAGTCGCGCTCGTTCACGTACGTTGGCGATGCCGTTACCGCGGTGACAGGACTGATGCGCTGCCCGCAGGCAGTGGGAGAGATCTACAACGTCGGCAACGGCGAGGAGATCACCATACTCGCGCTTGCCGAGCGCGTGAAGGCGCTGACAGGATCCTCTTCCGACATTCGCTGCATCCCGTACGAAGTCGCGTACGGCAAAGGCTTCGAGGACATGGAGTTCCGCACGCCGGACATCACCAAGATTCATCAGGCGATCGGCTACCGGCCCACCGTCAACCTGGATAACATCCTGCGCCGTGTGATCTGCCACTTCGAAGAGCGCCACACGCTCGCGGTGGTCGCAGATCGCATCCAATCGGGCCTACCAGCCGGCGAGATGATGCCGGCGAAACCGTGACGGCGCCGGTCATCGCGGTCGCGGGCCTCCTGGTCGCCACCACATGCGTGTCCGCTGCGCTTACGCGCGGCATGATCGCGCTCGCGCACGCCCGCGGCTGGGTGGTGCGCCCCAAGGCGGATCGCTGGAGCAAGATGCCCACGGCGGTGTTCGGCGGCGTCGCGATGTTCGCCGCCTATGCAACTGGCGCCGCCATCGCAATGGGCGCACTCGACACCGCGCAGCGGTACGATCTAATCGGACTGTTTACAGGAGCGCTTATCCTGTTCATCGTCGGTGTGCGAGACGACGCAAAGCCACTCAATCCGCAGGTAAAGCTCATGGGTCAGGTGCTGGCGATCATGCCGTTCCTGGTCGGCGCCGGCCTGGCATTCACGTCCACCACGTTCGTGATCTCGATACCCCTCGTCCTCTTCTGGATGCTGGCGCTCACGAACGCGTTCAACCTGCTGGATAACATGGACGGGCTGTCCGCGGGCACGGCGGCGGTCGCAGGCGCAGCCATCGGCGCCTACGCCCTCCTTCACCACAACACGACGGTGGGAGCGCTCGCGCTGCTCGTCTCCGCGGCCTGTGCGGGCTTTCTTGTCTTCAACCGACCGGCACGCGGGCCGGCGCGCATCTTCATGGGCGACTGCGGCAGCATGTTCCTTGGCTACATGCTGTCTGGGCTGGCGGTGATCGCATTCTGCCCCACGGCGCCGATGCCAATTCACGTAATGGCGGCGCAGTGCCTCCTGCCGATCCTTATAATGGCCGCGCCCATTTTCGACACCACACTGGTCACGATCATTCGGAAGCGCGAGGGCCGCGCCATCTCGCAGGGCGGCCGGGACCACAGCTCGCACCGACTGGTATATTCCGGCCGGAGCGATCGCCAGGCAGTGCTGCTTATCTGGGGAGTCGGGGCGCTTGGAGGCGGCGCGGCCGTTCTGCTCGGCCAGGTTCATAACTCGGCGCTCGTCTTCGCCGCCGTAACGGCCGAGATCGCGCTGCTGACCTGGCTCGGAAGCTACCTCAGCCATTTCCGCGAGGCGCCGAACTCGGCCATGCGCCCGATGGCGCGGACAGACAACGTGGAGGGCGGCCAGCAGAGACTCGTCGAAGCGGCCTCGCAAAGCGACCGGAATTAGCGAGCGGAATCGCCCATCGAAACCGCTGTAGCGCGATGGACCGCGAGGCCGATGCTACGTCCCGGGGCGCTCTAACCGCTGGGAAAGATCTCGTCGACGTGCCCGTCCTCATAGCCGAGGATGAGTCGCGAGGCCATGCCCACGAAGAGGCCGACGTCGACGACACCTGTAATCTGCTTGATCTCCCGCTCCAGCGCGCTCGGATCCGGGATGGAGCCAAACTGCATGTCGAGGATGTGCAGGCCGTCGTCCGTGAGGTACGGTCCAGCGTTCGGCGCAGCGCGCTGCCGCAGGGCCATAGCAACGCCGAACCGCTCCAGCAGGCGTGCCGTGGACTGCCACCCGAACGGCACGACGGCGACAGGCAGCGGAAAGGCGCCGAGCGTCTGCTTCAACTTGCTGCTGTCCGCCACGACCACGAACTCCCTGGCGGCGGCAGCAACCAGCTTCTCCCTCAGCAGCGCGCCGCCGCCGCCTTTGATGAGCGACAACTGCCGGTCCGCCTCGTCTGCGCCGTCGATCGCCAGATCCAGTGGACCGGCTTCTCCCAGATCGAGGAGCGTTATCCCGAGGCTCTGCGCCTGATTCCGCGACCGCTCCGAGGTGGGCACAGCGGAAACGCGCCAGCCGCTCCGCCGCACCTTCTCGCCGAGCGCGTCGATGACGTGAACCGCGGTCGAGCCGGTGCCGAGGCCCAGCACCATCCCGTCCTGCACGAGCTCGACGGCGCGCAGCGCGGCAGCTTTCTTCGGGTCCAATCTGTCCTCCTGGTGCAAGCGGTGATCTGCGGCCGTTGGGGCAACGAACCGGCTCCAATTCAGCCTCGGAGTTCAAACTTCGCGGGCTCCCGGACGGGAGTCTGATAGTCGGTTGAGCGGAGCGGATGCCCCAAGCCGGCAGGCGCTGAGCTAGCGCACCGCCGCAGGCAGATCGCGCATCTCCGCGTCCACAGTGTCGTCGTTCACTTCGGCCGGCGGGAGCGCCTTCTGGTTCTTGTCGCGCCGTTTGACTGCGCTGGCGAGCTGCCGGACCTTTTCCTTCGAGGACTCCAGCGCCTCCCTGTACCAGCGCTGGAGCTGCGCCTTGTCGATCTTCTCGCCGGTTTCGTAGTACACCATGGCCGACTTGCCTACGGTGACTGTGCCGGCGTAGGCGATGCCTGCCCGTGCGATGAACCCGACGACCGGTACCGCGCCGACCAGCTCGCGGGCGATGGCCCGCCAGCCGAGCGCGTTGATCAGCAGCGGCGCGAGCTCCTTGCCGCGGGCCTTGAAGCTGATGTCGAGTCCGTACGCGGCGGCCAGCCTCAGCGTCATCATGATCTGGTTCTTGGTGAGCATCAGCGTGTCGCTGAGCCCGTTTACCGGCAGCAGTACGCCCAACACCGGGAACGCCGAGGTGATCCCCGTCACGAGCGCGAACTGCGCGTTCGCCGTGGCGGTCGTCGCGATGACGTTCTCCGCAACGCGGCGCCGGAAGGCGGGGAAGTTTCGCGCCAGCGCCAGCGCGATCTCCGGCCGGTCCTCCAGAATGCGGTCCAGCGCGGGCTCCCAACCGCCCAGCTCGACCAGGGAGTAGATGCGCGTCCGCTCGGGCGGGTCATTGCGGCCGCCACCGACGTCGATCACCACGTCGAATACATTGGGCTTTCGCGGGAAACTGTCGTCGGCATGGGTCGAATCGAACTCCTGGACGAATGCGGGCTCCGGCAGCGCGCGCCCATGCGGCTCGCCGACCGTTTCCGGATTGAAGAGCGCCGCCAGCGCATCTCCCCGCTTCTCCGCCTCGCCGACCAGCGCGAGGCTGATCGGGCGGGACGCCTCCCGTATGATATCGTTAACCGAGATGCCCTTGATCGTATTCCAGAAGTCTTGGGCGCTGCCTCTCGGCTTAAGATTTGTCATGCTGCTGTCACCCCTCCGCCCTATGGGCTTGCGAACGCTCAAGTGCGCCTCCGCTTGCATAGACGAGCAAACCGCCCGGCGAGGTTCCGCGGGAATCGGGCATTCGGCAATCGGCGTTCGGCAACGGGCAGGCACGCGGAGCGGCCCGATCGACCGCCAGAGCCCTGCGGCCCTTCGAGTGCCGAATGCCGATCGCCCGCTTTTTCTTTGTTCAAGCCTTGCATTCCTTCGCCGGTATGGAGTAAAATTCACCGGGTTTGGCACTGAGACCCCGCGAGTGCTAACAAAAGTATGCGGCGCGCGGACCAGCGCGCCACGGAGGCGTTCCGATTTCGAGTGTTCTGGCGCAGAGTGACGGCCGAACACCTGCCGGCGCAGCAGAATGCCTGAACGCCCGAACGCGTGAACGCACACAGTTCCCATGAATTCGACACATCGAGGAGGTTGTGTTTATGCCAACATTGAAGCCCCTGAACGACCGCATCGTCGTTAAGACCGTGACGCCCGAGGCCAAGACCGCCGGTGGCATCTTTCTTCCTGATTCCGCGCAGGAGAAGCCGCAGGAGGCCGAGGTCATCGCCGTCGGGCCCGGCAAGACGCTGGACAACGGCAAGGTTTCCGCGATGGAGCTGAAGATCGGCGACATCGTCATTTACGGCAAGTACGGCGGGACCGAGATCAAGGTCGGGGCCGACGAATATGTCATCCTTCGACAGGACGACGTCTTGGCGATCAAGGAGTAGGCGTTTATGGCAGCTAAGATAATGCTTTTCGAGGAGGAGGCGCGCCGCGCCCTGGAGCGCGGCGTGAACACCCTCGCGAACGCCGTCAAGGTGACGCTAGGGCCGCGCGGCCGCAACGTGGTGCTGGAAAAGAAGTACGGCAGCCCCAGCATCATAAACGACGGCGTCACGATCGCGAAAGAGATCGAGGTCGAGGACCCGTTCGAGAACATGGGGGCGCAGCTCGTCCGCGAGGTCGCGAGCAAGACCAACGACATAGCTGGCGACGGCACCACTACGGCTACCGTCCTCGCACAGGCCATCGTCAAAGAGGGACTGAAGGCCGTGGCCGCGGGGGCAAAGCCGCTGCTGGTCAAGAAGGGGATCGACAAGGCGGTCGACGCCCTGGTCGCGGAGATCAAGGCCAATTCGACGACGATCGAGGGCAAGGCGGCGATCACGCAGGTCGCGTCGATTTCGGCCAATGACGCGGAGATCGGCGAGCTTATCGCGGAAGCAATGAAGCGGGTGACCGCGGAAGGCGTCATCACCATCGAGGAGAGCAAGGGAACCAGCACGCAGCTCGAAGTGGTCGAGGGCATGCAGTTCGACAAGGGCTACATCTCGCCCTACTTCGTCACCGATCCCGAGCGGATGGAGGCGGTGCTGGACGAGCCCTACATCCTTCTTTATGAGAAGAAGATCAGCGCGGTCGCGGACCTCGTGCCGATCATGGAGAAGATCGCGCGGAACGGCCGCCCGATCATCCTGATCGCCGAGGATGTGGACGGTGAGGCTCTGGCAACCCTGGTCGTCAACAAGATCCGCGGCAACATCAATAGCTGCGCGGTCAAGGCGCCCGGCTTCGGGGACCGCCGCAAGGCGATGCTGGAGGACCTGGCGATCCTGACCGGCGGCCGGTTCATCACCGAAGACCTTGGCATCAAGCTGGACAACATCGATGTACCCGACCTGGGTGGGGCGAAGCGCGTCGTCATCACCAAGGACAACACGACGATCGTCGACGGCTATGGCGAGAAGGCCGGCATCGAGGGGCGCATCTCGCAGATCAAGAAACAGATCGCCGAGACCGAGAGCGACTACGACCGCGAGAAGCTGCAGGAGCGGCTCGCCAAGCTGGCGGGCGGCGTGGCCGTCGTCCAGGTCGGCGCGGCGACGGAGACCGAGCTCAAGGAGAAGAAGGCGCGAATCGAGGACGCGATGCACGCGACGCGCGCCGCTGTCGAAGAGGGCATCGTGCCAGGAGGCGGCGTGGCGCTTCTGAATGCGCGGCCGGCGTTGGACAAGCTCAAGCTCACCGGAGATGAGGAGATTGGACTGAACATCGTGCGGCGCGCGATCGAAGAGCCCATGCGCCTGATCGCCGAGAACGCGGGCATGGAGGGCAGCATCGTCATCAACCAGGTTGGCACGCTCGGCAAGGGCCACGGTTACAACGCCGCGACCGCGGAGTACGGCGACCTGGTAGCGATGGGCGTCGTCGATCCCGCCAAGGTCGTGCGCAGCGCCCTGCAGAACGCCGGCTCGATCGCCGGCCTGATCCTGACGACGGAGGTACTGATCTCCGAGAAGAAGGAAGATGCGCCCACCGGCGGTGGCGGCGACCACCACTAAGCCGGACAGGGAGTTGGGTTTACAGGTGTTCAGGTGTTCGGTGTTCTGGTATTCAGGAGGCGTCGCCTCCGATGCCGGATGCTCCGAACACCGAACACCCTATAGCACAGCAGCTGACTTCGCCAGCGGCAGCGGGCATGCAATCGGATATCCTGGCAAGCCCCCGCCGCCGACGGGTCCTGAATCCCTGACAAGCTGGAGACCCGAATCCCCGGCCTCTAGTACTTCACAACGTTATCGGGGTGCGCGAGGCGGTAGTGCTTTTCCCATACCTTGCAGCGCTCGACGAGGACGTAGATCGTGTTCAAGGCACACGTCATGAAGCCGTGGACGCCGTCGCGCCAGCCCTGGCGCACGATGTAGTAGGTCGCGAATATCTTCACCATCGCGACAAGCGTCCTGCCGGGGCGGGGCAGCTTGAAGTCCGGCGCGAGCACGTCCATCTGTGCCACGTCGTTATCGGTATAGTGATTCATCTTCGCGATCCAGCGCGACACCGACGGATGCGAGTAGTGCTCGAAGTGGTGCTGGAGCCTCCCCCACTCGCCCTGGGTCGTCAGCTCCTCGTGAAAACTAGCGCAGGCGTATGACGCCGTGCCGCGGCGGAACAGGATCTGCCGGTAGCCGTATCCCGGCCGCTTGAACCGCGCGTCGTACGCCACGCCATACCGTATCCACTTTCCGAAGAAGTAGACGCGGTTCGGCACCCAGTAGCCGGTGCAGCGTGGATCGTCCCGCTCAAGAACCTCGCGCTGAATCTCCTCCGCCAGCTCCGGCGTGACGATCTCATCGCAGTCGATCCGCAGAATCCAGTCGCCGGCTGCCTGCTGGAGCCCGAAGTTCATGTTCGGGTTCGTCCAGTCCTCCCGCTCGAACAGCCGGACGTTGGGATACCGCCGCGCGATCTCGGCCGTGCCGTCCGTCGAGTTGCGATCGACGACGACTACCTCGTCGCACCAGGCCAGCGCGTCGAGACACCGGGCGATCTGATGCGCCTCGTTGAACACGCAGAGCACCGCGGAGACGGACCGGCGCGCCGGCGCTGCGCTGGCGGCGTCGCTCATAGTGGCCGCTTTCGCCTGGGACCGTGCCATCGCGCGGGCACGGCGCCGCGTTCATGATTCGGCGATATGGAGTGTCTGGAGCGAGCGCTCGCAGCGGACGCGGCGGATGCTGGGGCGCGGCTCACGGCTGCGGACTCCGGAGATTGCGCAGCCAGCGCTTCACGCGGACTCCCACATGGATCACGCGATTCTTGACGGCGCCGAGAACCATCGTGCCCCTGTTCGCGAGGCGCGAGAACGGCGTACCCGTCTTCCTGTAGTAGATGTCCGAGCTCTGGAACAGCCGCCTGGTCATCGCCTCGCTGTTCTGGCGGACGCTGCCCATCCAGTGGTGGACGACCTCCGCCGACGGTACGTAGACCACCTTCCAGCCGGCTCTCTTGATGCGCCAGCACCATTCCACCTCCTCGTAGAACATGAAGAACTCCTCGTCCAGCAGGCCGACTTTCTCGATCGCCTCGCGCCGGACCATCATGCAGGCGCCGGAGACCACGTCCAGCTCGCACTCCCGGTCGAAATCGTCGCGCATCCGGGACCAGCGCTCGAATCGCGCGCGCGCCAGCCCGCGCAGATCGGACACGACGAGAAAGTCCTGGAGCGGATTGGGGAAGCGCGCGCCGTTGGGCTGAAGCGAGCCGTCGGTATTGAGCAGCTTTGGACCGACCGCGCCAGCCTCCGGGTGCGAATCGAGGTAGCGGACAAGAGTTGTAAGCGCGCCCGGCCTGCATTCGGTATCCGGGTTGAGGATGACGCTGTGGCGGCTGTCGCACTGGCGGAGGGCCTGGTTGTTCGCGCGCGTGAAGCCGGCGTTCTCGCGGTTTGCGATCAGCCGGACTTCCGGGAACTCCTCCGCGACCATCTCCGCGCTGCGATCCGGCGAGTTGTTGTCCACCACCCACGTCTCGGCGGTGATCCCCTGTGTTCCAGCGGGCAGGCTGCGAAGACAGTCCCGCAACATGTCGCGCGTGTTATAGCTGACGATGACGATGGAGAGATCCAAGCAGTTCCCCAGGTGATCGTGTCCACCTCATGGCGGCACGCGGCGCGCGGCGTCACGCCCGGTTCGGGCGGCAGACGATCGCTCACGAGCGAGGCCGCCGGTCGCTTCTAGCCGCGTGAAGGCGGCCGGATTCATCGCGGCCAACGCGCGCCCATCGGTCGGACTGGGAGGGTTGTCCGCAGCGCTCGGCGCGTTGCGGCGCCGGTTACGCGGGCGTGCGCCTTCCTGCCGGCGGCGGCGCGCCAATCAGCCCCCGGGTTTCGCCGGCACGTTCACTGGGTGCGGGAGCGGCTTGCCGCGAAGGCCGGCGGCGAGATTCTCGGCAGCCAGGATCGCCATTTTCGTCCGGGTCGCGATGGATGCGGAGCCGATGTGCGGCAGCAGGACGACATTGGGAAGAGACAGCAGCGGATCGCCAAGCGGAAGCGGCTCGAATTCGAAAACATCCAGGCCTGCCGCGGCGATGACGCCGCGGCTCAACGCGTCCGCGAGCGCAGCCTGGTCGATCACAGCGCCGCGCGCCGTGTTGATCAGAACGGCGGTCTGCTTCATTTTGGCCAGCTCGCGCGCGCCGATCAGGTGGCGTGTCTCGGCGCTCAGCGGCGTGTGCAGCGAGACGAAATCGCTCTCGGCGAGCAGGTCGTCCAGCGAGCGCCACTCCGCGCCGAACCGCCGCTCGGCGTCTTCGTCTCGCACACGGTTGTGGTAGAGGATCTTCATCTCGAAGCCGGCGGCACGCCGCGCCATCTCGCGGCCGATCCGCCCCATTCCGACGATGCCGAGCGTGGCGTGGTGTACGTCCGGCCCGGTGAGCTGCATGGGCGACCAGGTCTTCCATTCGCCGGCGCGCAGCCATCGCTCCGCCTCGGTTACGCGGCGCGCCGCGGCGAGCAGGAGCGCGAACGCGAGGTCCGCGGTCGTCTCCGTCAGGACGCCGGGCGTGTTGCCGACCGCGATGCCACGGCGCGTGCAGGCCGCGACGTCGATGTTGTCGTATCCGACCGCCATCTGGCTGACTACCCGGAGTCGCGGAGCGCGGTCAAGGAGCCGCTCGTCGATTCGATCGGTGAGCAGGCAGAGCAGGCCGTCGCACCCGGCGACCCGCTCTGCGAGCGCGTGCGGCGGCGGCGGCCCGACTTCGGACCACACCTCGATCTCGGCCGCCTCGCGCGCAATCGCAAGTGCCGACTCAGGGAGCTGTCTCGAAACGAAGGCTTTCACTGTCATCGCCATCCTTGCGGGGAGTGGAACTCTCTACAATCACGCGGCGCCGACTCGGGCGGGCCCTCAGTCCCTGCGGCACCAGAAGTCGTACATCGCCCTGAACATCGTTGGCGCGCCCAGCTCGAACTCACGCCACGACTTATAGTCCCGATGCAGCTTGTCGTCGGGAAACGAACGGTCGTACCGCGCGCTGTCGGCCGGCGTCGGCAGCTCGAATCGCAACAGTCGGAGCCCGTATGCCCGCAGCGCGCGCTCGATCCGGGGTACATCGAATGGATCTTCGTGCCGGTGCATCAGAAGATCGTATACGCCGGCCAGCGTGGCAAAGTCCTTGAATCCGAGAACATGACCGGCCAGTGGATGTTCGCTCCGCTCCAGAAACCTGCGGCGTATCTCGCGCAGGAGGTCGTCGGATACCGGTCTGTCCAGCAGGTCACGTACGAGCGTTCGCGCCGCGGCGACGGTGAGACGCGCGAGCCGACTATAGACCATCAGGCGCATCACGCCACCCAGCCGCAGCGCGTCCGTCAGCGCGGCAAGTCCAAGCTCCGGGTCGGGCAGGTGGTGCAGCACACCGGCGCAATAGATGGCATCGTATGTCTCTCGCAGCGTGGCCACGTCGTAGAGGTCGAGCCGCCGGAAGCGCACGTTTTCAATCCCGAGCGCCGCCGTCCGGGCCCGCGCGTACTCCAGACTCGCTTCGCTGATGTCGATCGCGGTGACAGTGGCATCCGGGTACGATGCCGCGACGTAGGCCGAATGCCGGCCCGTGCCGCACCCGGCGACAAGAATCTGCGCGTCTACAGGGAGGTCCGGCGAGCCGCCCGGATCGAGCGCCCGGACCGTGTCCGGCAGGCGTTTTGCCGCGCCACGCGTAATCCGCCGCCAGGATGGGTAGGGCCACCCCTCGTACTGGGCCGCCACGGCGCGGGTTACGGAATCCGTAAACGTAGTATCGGCGCCGCTTTGCTCCGAGGGCCTGGCGACATAGGCCGCAGCCAGAACCGTATCGCCGGTCGAGAGGCGCGGGCGCTCCTCGTCGTCGTACGGCCAGGCGCCGCCATTGAGCAGCGCCTGCGCTCGCAGGGCTTCGACCAGGAACGGAAAGCGGTCCGAATCGCCGGACAGCAACAGCCGGCGCCGAACATGCATCAGCATGCGCTGCGCCGGTACGCTGACGACCGGCGATTCGCGCAGCAGGGCAAGGGCCAGCGCATCCGCCTCGAGCGCGGCCGTTAACTCCGCAAGAGTATCCTCGCTCGGCGCGTCCGGCCCGACTCCTCCGCATCCATGTCGCTGGAGAACGCGCTGCCAGCCGGCATGGTTAAGGCTGTCTGGATCGACCTCCGGGTCGGTAAGAAGCGCCAGCAGCGCCGGCTCGCGGTCCGTGGTCAGCTCCGACGGAAACCCATGAAGGAGATTGACCAGCTCGCGCTTCGACTTCCGGTCGGCGGGAGCCCGGTCAAACGCCGCCCAGGCAGCTTCCACGGCGGATTTCGGACGCCCGTCCAGCCAGTGCGCTCGGGCCGCGCTGAGCACGTCGTCGCCCTCCTCGTATCGCGCCGCCAGTAGATCGCGCGCGCTTTCGGCCAGCCGAAGGCGTTCGCGGCAGACTCGCCGATCGCCGGATCCGGCTCCTAATCGTTCCTTCCGCTTCACCGCGGCTCCGGCGGAGCTGCCGGACGCGTGGGCCGTCAGTACCGCGCAGCCGAGCCGCCCGATCGCTCGCCTATCACCGACTTGACGACGGCGGCTCCGCCCTGCTGCATGAAGCCGAGCTCGCTGCTGATCGCGATGAACTGCCAGCCTTCGTCGATGCGGCGCCGCGCGGCCTCCACGTTTGCCACGTGGATGCCCGGCGCCACCCCGTGCTTCCGGGCGGTCTCGCGGATGTGGCGCAGCGCCGCCACGAATTCCGGATCCTCACAGTCCATCGACGGCGTCTTGTTCATCGATGCAAGCAGGTCGTTCGGCCCGACGAAGACCACGTCCACGCCCGGGACAGCAAATATCTCGTCCGCCTGCTCGACGGCAGTTATGTGCTCGGCCTGGACTACCACGAGGATCTCATCGTTCGCACGAGCGTAGTACTCTCCGGGCGAGCACTTGAAGTTGATGGCGTGGAGGCTGCCGCCGACGCTCCGCTCGCCGACTGGAGGGTACTTGCACGCTGCAACCGCGCTCCGCGCCTCCTCCACGGAGCAGCACATCGGGAACACGATGCCGAACGCGCCGTTGTCCAGGGCGCGCTTTGCGTTTTCCAGGCTGTTGAACGGCACGCGCGCAAAGGGCGTGCCGCCGGCGTCCGCAATCGCGCCGAACATGAGCGCGGCCTGCTCCCACGTCGTCGACGAGTGCTCTATGTCCACGTTCAGCCAGTCGAATCCGACCTGCGCCATGTATCGGGCCGCGAGCGGGCTGCCGAGCGACAGCCATGTCCCGACCTGCGGCCGTCCTGCCTTGAGCGCCGCCTTCACCGTGTTCGTTCGCATCGTGTTCTCCAATCAGAGTGCTCGGGTGGTGCTGGTTTGATGTTGAAAACGCCCGACCCCAATTGCGGTCGTCCTGCGGACGGAATACCGGGTATGCCGCTAGAGGCGCAGCCGGAGGTTCGCGGCGTCCCAAACCGCCGGGTTGCACGTATTCTCCGGGCGGCGCCCGCGCAGAAGGTCGATCACCGGCAGGGCCGACTGGCGGCTCATCTCCTGGGTCGATTCGAGCGCGTTGAAGGCGTTGTGCGGCTCAAGGAGACAGTGCGGCGCGCGGCGAAGCGGATGTTCGGCCGGCAGCGGCTCCTTCGAGTAGACGTCGATGGCCGCGCCTGCAATGGTCCGGCTCTCCAGCGCGGCGATCAGGTCCGCCTCGTTCACCAGCGCGCCACGCGCCGTGTTGATGAAGAAGGCGGTTGGCTTCATCATTCCAAACGTCCGGGCGTTGAACATGCCTGCCGTTTCCGCCGTCGCCGGCGCGTGCGCGGAGACGAAGTCGCTCTCGCGAAGCAGCGTCTCCAGGTCCGTAAACTCCATACCGGGCGTGTTAGAGCCCGCCAGCGCCGGATCGTAGGCCAGGACGCGCATCCGAAAGCCCTTCGCGCGCTCGGCAACGGCGCGGCCGATGCGCCCCACCCCGACCAGCCCAAGCGTCTTGTCGTGCACGCCCGCGCCGGGGAACTCGTTCCAGCCGCCGCCGCGCATCAGCGCGTCGCCTTCGTGCAGCCGCCGCGCGATACAGAGCAGCATGCCGAAC
>DATGJU010000346.1:0-14267 GCA_035295045.1 Chthonomonadaceae bacterium | reverse complement strand
CCGGAAACCCCGTCGTATCGGAATCGACCACTCGCAGGGGCCGCTGCGGCACCTGCTCCAGCCGCCGAGCCGCCCGACGGGAGATGGGACGCTGGTCCGCGTCGCCGCGGCCGCCCAGGTCCCAGTCCGCCGTGTGCAGCTCGGACCGCAGCCGCAACAGGTAGTTCTGGAACTGCGCCTCCTTCGCGCCGAACAGAAGGAACTTTTCCAGCAGGTAGTCGAGCTTCTGGACGATCTCGCCATACCAGGCCTTGTCGTCCTGCGCGGTGATCTGGCGCCGCATCTCTTCCAAGTGGGCAAAACGCGCCTGCAGGGCCGGATGGAGCGTCGGTATAATCTCGTCCCGTATCTTCCGGCGCTCCTCCTCCGCAGCCACGGCGCTGCGGCTGGCAAGCCGCTGCTGGTACCAGTTCGTGTCCGGCACGATCAACAGGTAAGCGGCCTCGGCGACCAGCCCCACAAGCAGTGGCACGGGATTGAGCGTTGCCGCGGAG
This sequence comes from Chthonomonadaceae bacterium, assembly GCA_035295045.1. GTDB lineage: Bacteria > Armatimonadota > Chthonomonadetes > Chthonomonadales > Chthonomonadaceae > DATGJU01. The sequence continues at coordinate 13,773 of DATGJU010000346.1, read as the reverse complement.
ATTGCGGCTATCGCGGCCAGCCCGATTCCGTTGTAACTCTCCTTCAAGGCGGCCACGTAGCGGTTCATGCGGCTCCCACGAACACAGGTTGCAAATAGCGCAGGTTGTATTCTACCCGAAACCGGGCGGCGCGGCGGCAGCAGCGGCGCCCAGGGCCAGGCACGGCGGCGTGAGGCCCCGGGACGGGGCTTGTGCTAGAGGCCCTATAGGACTCATAGGACTTATGGGCCCTATAGGACCCGCGGGACTATACCACCCCAGGCCCTGGCCTACGCCGGTTTGTCGGTGCGCTTCAGCAGGTCCAGCAGCAGCGTGCTCAGCTTTACGAACTGGCTGTCGTACTGGATTTCGGGGGCGCGCGGCCGTTCGAAGGGCACCTGAAGGTCGTAGGCGATCGTGGCGGGCCGCGCCGTGAAGACAATGACGCGGTCTGCGAGCAGCAGCGCCTCCGTGATATCGTGGGTGACGAACACCACGACGTTGCGCTCCTGCTGCCAGAGCTGGATGAGCATCTCCTGCATCTCGGCGCGCGTCTGCGCGTCCAGTGCCCCGAACGGCTCGTCCATCAGCACGATAGGGGGGCGCATCGCCAGGGTGCGGGCGATCGCGACGCGCTGCTGCATGCCGCCGGACAGCTCCTTTGGCCGGGCATCGAGCCGGTCGGCCAGGCCGACCCGCGTCAGGTAGTCCTTCGCGATTCTGCGGCCTTCCTCCGGCCGCGCGCCCTGGATGCCGAGGCCGAACTCCACGTTGCCGAGCACGCTCAGCCACGGGAAGCAGGTGTAGGCCTGCGGCACCGTGACCGACTGCGAGTCCGGCTCGGTGATCCGCTTTCCCAGGGCGAAGACTTCGCCCGTGTCCGGCGGGAGCATCCCGGAGATCATCCGAAGGATCGTGCTCTTGCCGCAGCCTGATGGCCCGAGCAGGACCACGAACTCGCCGGCCTCCTGCTTTGGTATAGTGAGGCTCACGTCGCTCACCGCCAGCGATGCCGGCGCGCCCCGCTGCGTCGGGAACGATTTGCGGACGCTCCGCAGCTCGATGATCGGAGGCGGAGCGGGCGCGGTGGCCTGGGATGGCGATACGGTGTCCGTCGACATTGCCTACCAGTTCAGAAAGCGCGCGCGCACGGCGCGTAGCGCCTGGTCCGTGAGCGCGGACACGAGGGCGATGACGATGATTCCGGCGAAGACCTGGTCGCTGTGGCTCTGCCGGCTCGCGATGTTGATGATGAAGCCGAGGCCCGAGTCGGCGTTGACCCACTCGGCGAGGACGATGTAGGTCCACATCAGGCCGTTGCACACGATGATAGCGTCCCAAATCTGCGGCAGGGCGCCTGGCACGAGGACGCGCCAGATCAACTGCAGCCCGGTGGCGCCGATATCCGTGGCGACGTAGGTGTACTCCTCCGGCACGTTGAGCACGGCGGACCGCGTCATGACGATCATGTAGAAGATCGCGCCGAGGAACAGGAATACGACCTTCGCGCGGTCCTCGATGCCGAACCAGAGGATGATAAGGCCGATGAAGGCGGTGGGAGGCACGCTCTTGAAGCCGTCGACGAACCGCCGGAACGCGGAATCGACGACGGGCACGCTGCCCATGGCGATGCCGATCGGCACGCCGACGAGCACGGTAAAGAACATCGCCTGCACGATCCGCCACAGGCTCACCCAGATCGCAGCGGGCAGATAGCCCAGCTTGACCAGGTCCTGCGTGCCGCGGACGATCTCCAGCGGCGAGGGCAGGAAGATGCCCGTCACCAGCCGGTGGCCCGGCGAAAACTCGCTGGTCAAGGCGAGCCACGCGATCAGGACGATGAGGAGCGCGGACAGGCCGACGATCGTATCGGTCCGGCGCGAGATCCGGCCCCGCACTGTGAAGAGCCCGGAGAGCGGATTAGCCATGGCTAATGGTGTGTTACCACCACGTCCGTGCGGCGGTTGCGCGCCCGGCCGGCCTCCGTCGAATTCGAGGCGACCGGCTTGTTGGGGCCGTTGCCCCTGGCCGCAAGCTGGTTCCGGTCGATGCCGCGCGAGATCAGGTAGTTGACGACCGCCTGCGCCCGCTTCCGGCTGAGTGCGATGTTCGCCGCCGGCGAGCCGGTGCTGTCCGTATTGCCCTCGACGTGCAGGTAGCTGCTGGAGAAGGACTTCGCCAGCGTCACCACCTGGTCGTCCAGGATGTTCTTGGCGTTCGCGTCGAGGTCGGTCGAGCCCGTCGCGAACAGGATGCGCACCGGCTTCGTGAGCACCGTGTTCGCGGGCCGGTTCACCGGCTCCGGCTTGACGATCGCCTTGGGCGGCGTGACCGGCGTCGCCGTGTAGAGCGCACGGACGAACTGATCGTCCTTGGCGTCGGCCGCCTTGAGCTGGTACGGAATGTAGCCGCGGCGCAGCCACGCCTGGCCGGCCTGGTTGAAGATGCGGTCGAAGTCCGGGCTGCTGCCGTCCAGGCCGAACATCTTCGTATTGTCGGCCAGGTCCGCGAGGCGCACCTTGCTCAGTCCGTCGCGAGTTGCGTCCTCGCCCGCCTGCTTGTAGGGCGGCTCGTTGTCCATCAGGAGCTGAACAGACTTCGCGTTATCGCGGTTGGCGGCGGTGGCGCCCTCCATCCAGCCTGCGACGAAGGCCTGTACCACGTCCGGGTGCTTGTCGATAAAGCTCTGTTGTGCAACCATGATGTCGGCGATCAGGTTCGGTGCGTATGCCGAGCTCACGAGGACGTGGCTGCCGGGCCGCTTCTTGATCGCCTCGGAGACGAATGGCTCCCAGACGACGGCGGCCGGCACGCGGTTCGCGACGAAGGTATCGCGCGTTGCGTCCTCGGAATCGCAGTTCACGAGGCTGCTTACGATCTGCTTCTGCTGGTCGTCCGAGAGGCTGGAGTTGCTGATGTTGTACTCTAGCATCCAGTGGCTCGGCGTGAACTCGACCAGGGCGATCTTCTTGCCGGCCAGGTCCTCCACGCGCTTGATGGAGTTGTCCGCGACGATCGCGTCACCGCCCTGGCTCCAGTCGACCTGCATGATCGCCTTCGCCTTCAGGCCGCCCTTGGTCAGACCGACGGCGTTGTTGGCCCAGTAGTCGACCGTGGACCAGACGATGTCGACGCCGTCCGGCCCGCCCTTGGCGAAGGCCTTGTTGGCGGCGTCCGGGTCCTCGATGTCGACGAACTGGACCAGCAGCTTATGATCGTTCCAATAGATGCACTGCTTGTTCGCCGGGAAGCCGTTGTTTGCATAGATGCCGCCGGTATACCCGGGCCAGTAGACCACGCCGACCCGCAGCGGCCGGCCGAGCAGGCCCTGCTCGCCCGCGACCGCGCCGCCGCCCCCGCCGAAGCTCAGGCCGTGCCCGCTCCAGAGCCGGTATGCGCCGATGGCGACGCCAACGATGAGGAGGAAGATTACGATTTTGCCGACCGGTTTGATTTTCATGGTTGTTGTGTCCGCGCAGCCGCTTGCGAGTGTAATTTGCTGCCGTAGATACAGACGTGCCGCCGCGCGGCCGGCTTCAGGATTTCCCGAGCAGTGCCATTTCCGGCTGCCGGACATATTCGCCGTTCCAACGGGCTTGTCCTGCCCCGGCGGATCCGAGCCCCAATGCCCCTCTGCCGCGTGGTTTGTCCGGCGGACCTCCCATACCGGTCTGCGACACGCCCTGAATCCCTCTCTCCTGGGCGGCTCGCCCGGCGGACCTCTAATCCCAGCCCCTCTATTCCGTTGGGCCCGCTTGACCGACCTCACTCCCTTAGTCTTCCTCTCCCGGACGGTCGCTTAGGCTCCCTGGGAGAGCGGGGTTGGGGGGTGAGGTCCGTCCAGCCAGTTCCAGGCGAGGTGCGACGTTCCCCGGCATGGACCGACTGTCCGGGAGCCGATCTCGCAATCACAGTCTAAGGAAGGATTACCGGGTCGCGGCGTCAAAGAGCGAGGCGAGAAAACAGAGAGGCGAGGGACCCGCACATGGTACGCAAGGCGCTTGTGGTTTGGGGCGGATGGGCGGGGCATGAGCCTAAGCCGGTCGCGGAGATCATCTGCGCGGAGCTGGAGCGCAGGAACTTCGCCGTGACGGTTTCGGACACGCTGGACGCCTTCGAGGACGCCGAGCCGTTGAAAACGCTGAATCTGATCGTGCCGGTCTGGACGATGGGCACGATCTCGGTGACGCAGTTGAACAACGTGGCCGCGGCGGTGAAGTCCGGGGTCGGCATCGGCGGCTGCCACGGCGGCATGTGCGACGCGTTCCGCGACGCGACCGAGTGGCACTTCATTACCGGCGGACAGTGGGTTGCGCATCCCGGAAACTCCGGCGTCACCTACGCGGTCAACATCACGGAGCGCGACCACTTCATCATGCAGGGCACGTCCGACTTCAAGATCACGTCGGAGCAGTACTACATGCACACGGATCCTGCGAACAAGGTCCTGGCGACCACCCGCTTTCCGACGCCCGGCGCCGACGGCCCGCACACCACGAACGGCGACGTCGACATGCCCGTGGTCTGGACCAAGATGTACGGCCACGGCCGCGTCTTCTACAGCTCCATCGGCCACAACGCCGCGACCGTGCAGGAGCCGGACCCGCTTCGCATCCTGGTGCGCGGCCTGCTCTGGGCCGCCAGGGCGGACGGGTAAGCCGGGTGTTGGAGAACACGCCGGCACGGCAGGCCGCGCGCGGGCTCGCCGCGTCCGCGCCTGTCCAGCCCGCCGCGAAGCCGCTCACGCCCACGGTACGCCTCCTCCAAGGCATCGTGGTCGCCGGCATCGTCGCCGTACTCTGCTACCTGCTCTATCCAACGGCGGATCGCTTTGCGTTCTTCAACGCGCTCCGGTCCGGCGATGAGGATCTGGCCGTACAAATGCTGTACCGCGGCGTCGGTCCCGAGGCGACCGATGTCGGACCGGGAGGCCGGTCAGCGCTCTGCATCGCGGTCCGGCTCAACCGCCTCCGCGTCGCGCACGCCCTGGTCGACCGGGGCGCAAACGTCTACAAAGTCGGCGACGGGACCGAATCGCCCTTCACCATCGCCTATCTAAGCCGCAACGCCCGGGCGATGCAGGTTCTGGTGGCGAACGATCGGCCCGTTTGGGCCGCGACCGCCGACAACCTGATGGTGCGCGCCGCGGCCAACGGAGAGACGGAAACGGTCGCCTGGCTGCTGGACCACGGCGCGGACGTGAACGGCGGCGACGGGAACGGCCTGCGCGTGTACCAGCATAAGCGGCCGGAGCCGGGCATCCACGGCTCGCCGACGATCCAGCATGGCACCGACGGCGAGCACGCGCTGCCCGCGGCGGCCGCCTTCGGGAGCGCACCGCTCGTTCGGCTCCTGCTCGACCGCGGCGCGGATGTGAACGCCCATAACGCAGGCGGCCTGACCGCGACGATGTGCGCCGCCGCGAGCGGGAACGCGCCCGTCGCTACCCTTCTGCTGGCGCGGCGGCCGGATCTGCGAGCCCGTGACGCGCAGGGCCGCACGGCGCTGGCCTGGACCGCCTTCGGCGCACCGGCGACCGCGGAGGGCCGGCGGCGCGTGGCCGCCCTCCTACGCGCCGCCGGCGAGCGGGAATGAGCAGAGCGGATACTGTGCGGCTGCTCGTGCCGGGAGCGCCGACACGGCGGCGCGGCCACCGGCCGGACCAGGCAAATGCCGAAACTAGATGGGTTTTTCCAGCGGCTCGCGGTACAATAGGATAGCGTGCAGGGCGCGTCCGGTCCGCGGACAGGGTAGAAGCCCACCTGACCACCGTTTGAACAACCCAACCTTCTTTCAGCCCGAATTGCGGACGCCGGGCGCGATGCGAAAGGAGGCTGTATGACCACCCCTTCCCCCGAGCCGGCAAAGTCCCTGCCGGACAATCCCGACCTGCGACACTTGAAGGACGAGGCGCGCGACCTGCTGCGATCCGGCGGCGCGCAGAAGCTGAGCGAGGCGCAGTTCCGCACCGCGCGCGCCTACGGCTTCGCGAGCTGGCCCAGGCTGAAGGCGCACGTCGATTCGCTCGGTCGCGCCGGACAGCTCAAGGCCGCGATCGACGCCAACGACCTCGCCGCGGTCCAGGATTTGATGACGCGCTATCCCGACCTGCACCGCGCGCCGCTCGGCTACGGCAAGGACGGCCCGCTGACCTGGGCCGCCGAGTGCCGCGTGCCGCGCGTGGCGCCGGGGCCGGACCGGCTCGCCATCGCGCGCTGGATGCTGGAGAACGGCTCGGACGTCCACCAGGGCGGGGACGGTCCACTGATGCGCGCCGCGCTCGACGACGATCGGATCGCAATGATGGAGCTGCTGGTGAGCTTCGGGGCCGACGTGAACGCGCAGTGGCACGACTTCTACCCGATCGTCTGCGCGCCGTGCGAGACGCTCGCTCCGGGCGCGCTGCGCTGGCTGCTGGCCCACGGCGCCGACCCCAACCAGGTATCCTCGAAGTACGGCAGCCCGCTCTCGATGGTGATTGGCACCTACAGCCGGCGGCCGGGGGGCAAGCACGCCTGCCTGCAAGCCTTCATCGAGGCCGGATTCACGCTGCCGGACACGCCGGCTATGGCGTTCCATCGCGGCCGGATCGACCTCCTGGAGGCCTGGCTGGACCGCGAGCCGTCGCTGCTGGACCGCACCCTCTCAACGGCCGAGATCTTTCCGCCGGACCTCGGACTCGGCCCCACGGACGGCCTTCACCTCACACCTATCTCCGGCGTCACGCTGCTCCACCTGGCAATAGAGTACGACGAGATGGAGATCGCGCGGCTGCTCCTCGGCCGTGGCGCCAACGTGGATGCCCGCGCCGAAGTCGACGCGGACGGATTCGGCGGCCACACGGCGCTGTTCCACGCGGTCGTGTCGCTCGGGCGCCGAGACGCCGAGAAGGCGCATCTCCTGCTGGAGCATGGCGCCGATCCAAACGCGCGCGCCACGCTCCGCAAGCAGCTCGTGCACATGGGCGACCCGGAGCTGGAGCGGATGCACGAGTTCCACGGTGTGACGCCGATCGGCTACGCGCGCCGGTTCCAGGTCCAGGACTGGAGCAGCGAGCCGGCCATCGCCGCGATCGCCGCGGCGGGCGGGGCAGAGTAGGGCAGGCACCAGCGCGGCGCTGCGAAGTCGCGGCGCCACGCCTGAAAATGCGTCCAGGAGACGCGTTGTTCAGAAATAGTTCGACGCTCGCGTCCGGTTTTATTGTGCCGCGCCGTCTTATCTGTTGTCTACTCGCTTAGACGGGGCAATACTTGGTCAAATGAGGTTCGCTCGTAGATCTCGCTTCGAAGGCAGGCACTGAGATGGAGCACAAAGTTGGAACAACGCGTCCGCGACGTGGCACTGAAGGGGAATTCATCGCTCGCTTATATCGCGATTGCAGGCGACTCTGTCTTCGATTACTTACTAACGAGGACGCTGAAGAATGTGTTTCTTGTCTTGTAGTGCGACTCTGGACATCTGGTCGAAGTCACCTTGATGCGTACCGGACCGGTCAACTGCCGCGATCGTGGCTCCGGGTCTGTGTGCGTAACGCTGCGCGCGACTTTATTGCGGATTCGGCCCGGAGGCGCGCACGAATCGTCTGCTTTTCAGAATTGGCCGAGCGTTCGGACGATAGGAATTGGCGGCTCAACGCTCCGTCGGCGCCCATCGACGTGCTTGCTGCGGTTATCAAACGTGCTGAATTGGACGAAGCGCGAGCGGCCCTTGCAGCACTCGAAGAGCCGGTGCGCCGCATACTGATCCTGAGGTTCTTTCGAGACCAACATTGGGAAGAGATCGGAAATGAGTTCGGACTCACCGCCGACGCGGTCAGAAAGCGCATTTGGCGCGTTTTGTCGCAGACCTCGCGCGAACTTGCGACCAGCCGCCGGCCCGAATCGCGGCAGCTCGACATCGAGCCGCGCGATGGCACTCCAATCCAAGAAGGAGGATGCAGACGCAAGAGCACAGTTCCACGCGAGCCGCTCGCGCAACGCGCGTAAGGCTCAATTGTCATCTCAACAGCATCGCATGGATCCCGCAAGGAGGTCGCCGTGAAATGTATATCGCTAGGTGGTGCGTTGGTTATCGCCATCTTTGGGCTAGTGATGGCCAGCCCATCGAAGGCTCAGGGCGTCTGGAGTCCTGGAAGCTACGCCGTCGATCCAGGTTCGGTAACGATTACGCTTGATCCGCCTGACGATGAGGAGGAGGCTAGCGCGACCACGAGTACGAGCAGTCCCGGGGTCGAGGCGATGTCCTCCGGCTCGAGTGCGAGCGCTGAGATAACGGCGACGTTAAGCCGTACATTCACATGGACGCCGTTCTTTAACGGTCCGGTACCGGCAAACGCCACCATCACGGTTTCTGGCACCTTGACTGGTTCTGCGACCGGCACCGGCTCGACCGCCACAAGTGATTATAACACCGGCGCGCTCGACCTATGGGATGCGGCGCCCCCCGTGTACAACGATCCGCAAGCAGACCAAGTATTCACGTTCGCAACCGGCGGTGTCGGTTCTGTGGCAATGCACGTGCAATGCCACGCCAAGACGGAAAAGTACGGAGACGCGACCGCACGCATCGGAATTACGATGTAGGCATATGATCGGTCCCTCGCGCTGACGGACGATTCGGCATACTCCATCGGTGCGACGATCATCAAATACGCTTGGTCTGCCAGCAGCTTGCCCGGTGCGCGTAGGAGCCCCCCTCGGCGCACCTTGGGGTGCTGGGTAACCCACGAGGCCCTCGCCATTGCTACCCACAGTTACATTGGTTCGGTATTTGCCCTGTGCGGTCGTGTTTCTAACGGTCGCCGGGTTGGGCGAGGGGAAAGCGGCCGCACAGCGCCCGACCCTCCCGCGGGAATACCGTTCCACGCGAATATCGATTTCGGTTAAGAAGGCGGCCATGAGCGCCATCCTGACAGAGCTCTCCAGTCAGGCGGGGAAGGCCGTTGTGGCCGACGGCGAGGCTATCAAAACGGACATTACCTTCGCGTTCGATGGTTCGCTTATGGACGCGCTGGACCGGATCGGCGACACCTTCGACTATTCGTGGAGGGTAAGCCGGTACGGCACGATACTGATGAACAAGCGATTCAAGACCAACGTGGACGAGCGGCCCCAGATGAATCGCGACGAAATGAGGCAGATGGCGGCCCATGTGCTCCGCACGTTGCGATCTTTGCCGTACGATCTTGATCCTGCGGATCCTGCGCAACTTGCGAAGCGTGTCCTGGATTCCATGACGCCCGAGCAGACCTCGCTGTTGAGATCCGGTCGGCACCTATCTGGGAAGGACCTGCAGCCGCAGCAGCGTGAATTCCTGGCAGCGTACAGGTGCAATCGCACTTTCGGGCCGCTCTATGCCGTATGGAGCGGGTTATCCGACAAGTTGGAAGCCATGCCGAAGGCCGAATTGCAACTCCGCGAGTACGCTGCTCCTTATGTCTTGAAGGACGGCCGCGTTGTGGTTCCTCTGAACAACCCAACGGCCCTCAGCTGTTGCTACGTGTATTCCATACACGGGCGGGTGTGGCCATGGTCGTTCTGGTCCACTCCGGACGCTGCCGCGTGGAGGAATTCCCTTGAACATTAGCTCGGCCGCCCTTCTACACAAAACGCAGACATTCATTTGGCTTGTCCTGGCGTTGTGCTTGCTAACTCCGGCGTACGCGGAGGCGCAAAGCGTCTCCACGCCTGAAGTGGCTCAAAGGCTCCGCACACGCGTTGACCTCTTACAGGGATCGACAACTCTGGAGCGGGTGACGGAAGCACTTACAGCACAGACCGGGGTCGATATTCGAGCCGCACCCTATCTTCGGGATCGATCGTTGTTCGTCGAAATGCGGGCAATCAGCGCTGCGGGCGCGCTTGCCGCGCTGTCGGAGCTGAACGATTGGACATGGAAGGAGGTAAAGGAGAACCACATTATCATTACGCGGCCCGCGATCAAGCAGCCCCACAGTGCGGTCGAGGTGAGTGAGGCGATCCGAATGGCGCTCCCGCGGGACGTACGCTGCTTCCTCGGTATCGGCGTACCGGTAGACGAACTCCCGGGTGCTCAGGACCCAAACATGCTCCGAATGTTCGATGCCGATCGCGCAAGCCACCCGAAGCGGCTCAAAGAGGCGCGGCTAAGGGTTTCGGGAAGAGTATATGCGCAGTTTAAACGGCAGAGAGACAGTCTGTTCGATCGCGTTCGAGCCAAAGTTCAAAGTGGAAAGCCCATTCCGTGCTCGACGCTAGACGCGGGCCAACGCAAGGCCCTCGTCGAGTGCTTCGTACTCTCCGCGTTGAACGATCTCGCCGGCGGGAACCCCACGATCATCCCCGAGACGCCGTACAACGCGATGACCGGCAACCTCCGAGCCGATCTATTCGACGTGGAAAACGATGAACTCTTCCTGCTCGGCAGCAACCTGATGATTGGCAGGACCACCATCGCAAATGGCGTACGGACCTTCACGGGCAGCGAGGCGCCGCTCGATCTACCGCCGAGGAAGAACGGTCTTTAACGTGTGATTACGTTACGCTGGCATAGCAGACGCCCGATCGAGTACTCGATCGGGCGTCTGCTATGCCGAAGGTGGGGGTCGAACCCACATGAGGTCTCCCTCAATGGTTTTTGAGACCACCGCGTATGCCATTCCGCCACTTCGGCGGCGCTCGTATTATACGGCATCAGGGCGGCGCTGTCCAGCGGAAAGATGGTGGGGTGAGTGGGTGAGGGGGTGATGGGGTGAACGGCCGGTCCGTTAAGTCCACTTCGATCCACTTCGTCTAGTCCGCCCAACCGCTGCAGCACAGCGGTCTTGCGCCGCCGGCCATCTCTATTCAGCGGGACCGTCGATGCGGTGGAAGAGCAGGAAGCTCGGCGGCGCGTCGGGGCGATCGCCGGGGCTGCGCCAGGTGCGCGCCAGACGGTAGTCGGCCTCCAGCCACTCCCCCGGCCGCAGCGTGGACTCGTAGCGCCGAAGGTCGCTCCACTCGCCGGCGCGCAACAGCACCCACTGCGGCCGGAATCGCTGCCAAATCGCATGGTAGGGCGAGGCCTCCGCCTGCCGGTAAAAGGGCAAGACCTGCGGCGATACAAGCCCCACCGTGTCCAGAACGCGCAGACCGCTGAAGTAGCCGATGTAGCCGATCGGCTCGAGCATCACCGTGTCGCCAGGCGCCGCGTGCGCCTTCAGCCAGAGGCCGATCGGAATACGCAGCTCCTCCTCGACGCGCTGCGAGTCCCGGAGCGTCCGGGCGACGCGCGGAACGGTGAACAGCGCCAGAAGCCCGGCCGCGGCAACGCAGGCCGCTGCCGCGCCGGACGCGGAGCGGACCACGATCGGGCGCCGTCCGAATCGGCGCACGGCGGCCTCCGCCAGCCATGCCCACCCGACGCACGCGGCGAGATAGTAGGCAGGCGTGGGCGGCAGGTAGTACCATCCGAACAAGAAGACCTTGGAAAAGGCCATGCCGCCGTAGTATACGGCCAGCCAGGCGAGGAGCGGGGCGAGTAGTAACGCGTGAGGGTGTGAGGGGGCGAGCGGGTGATCGCGTGAAGCAGCGGCGACACCGAGGACCGCAGCAAGCGCTCCGACGGCGAGCAGGATGCCGAGCGGGCTGTGCGCCATTTCGTGAAGAAATGGGACCAGGTTCGGGAATCGGGACGCGCTGTGCCAGCCGTAGACGATCAGCTTCGCCCGTAGCGAAGTGGGGACCGGGGAGCCGAACGTCAGGCTCGCATAGAGGAGCCAGGGCGCGGTCATGACTGCGAAGACGGCCAGGCCGGTCCAGGGCGGCCGGCGGTCGCGCAGGACGCACGCCGCGAGCAGGATCACGGTGAGCAGTGTGGCGTCGATGCGAAGCAGAACGGCCAGCCCCGCGCAAATCCAGGCGCCCGTTGTTCGCTGCTCCGCCCAGAGCGACCAGGCGCCGATACAGGCGCACGCCGTCAGGCTCGACTCCATCCCCTTGACCGATACGGTGAGGTTGAGCGGCGCCGCGGCGAGTACGACCGCCGCGCACAGACCGGCGATCGGGCGGCCAAGCGCTCGCCCCATGCGCCAGGCGAACATGCACGAGCCCGCGTCCGCCGCGGCGGCGAGCAGCTTGCCGAACAGCACAGGATCGAGCCGGCCGCGGACTGCCGCGGCGAGGAGAAGCGTGTAGAGCGGGGTGGTCGTGCCCAGAACGTGCTCGCCGGGATTGAAGACCAGGCCCGCGCCGTGGGCGAGGTTCTCCGCATACCGCAGCGTGATGTAGAAATCCTCTTCGGTCGCGTGGGTCGAGAAGATCAGATAGAGACGCAGGGTGATCGCCAGGAGAGCCACGCAGGCGGCGGCAGCGGCTATCGCGCGGTACGCGCCGGCCGGTTCGCCTGCCAGCTCGGTTGGCCGGTCGCTTGGCATCTGGCGAAAGCCTCTCCTCGGCGGCGCGCCCGGCCTATGCCTGCCTGGCGGAGGCGTCTGAGGGCGCGGCGGGACCGCTGGCCAGCGCGCGGCGCGACGGCTCCGAATCGCCGAAAAGCGGTGTTGAGGAGGCGGTGAAGCCGGAAGAGAGGGCCGTCTGCTCGCGCGGCGGGAGCGCCGCGGCGGCCTGCTGCACCGGCCACTCGATCCGCGCGCGGCCAAAAGCGGTCAGCCGCCCCGGCTCACACCGGATCTCGTCGATCCAGATCGGAATCTCCAGCGCGCTGACGTCCAGATAGAGCGATTCGTTGATGCGCGCCTGCAGCAGCTCCACGACCGCGCGCGGCATGTCCACGCCGAGGGTGGCCGCGCTGAAGTCCAGTACCACGCGGACGCCATTCTCGATCACGGGCTTCGCCTCGACCGAGAAGGGGAACGGAACGATGGTTACGAGCGCCTTGCCGGAAATCCGCGCGCGGCCGGAGAGCAGCACCACGCTCAGTCCGCGCACCGGGGCGTCCGCCGGCAGCTTCGCCGCTATGAGCCGGTTCAGGTTCGCCTCCGACATTATGCCCCGAACGCGCGTTTCACCGGACCGGACCGTCGGCTCTTGCCCAGGGTCGGGCGGCGTGAAGCGAAGGTCGCCGCCGTCGAGGGTAACCTCGTCGAGGAGCACGTCCGGAGCTAGCTCGACACGTTCCAGCGCGATCCGCGCGGTTCCTACGCGTATTGTGTTTTGCGGCCCGGACGTATTGTCCACTTACAGCTCCGATCGAATGAGGAGAGATCGCTCCCGTTGCGAAATTATAGCACACCGTTCGGCCGTCTGCCGGGTGGGGCGGGACCCTGAGTGGGAAGAATCGGGCGCCGCGCCCCGTGCGGGGATGGTGGCGGCCCCGCTCGCGCGGGTATTATATACGAACCGATCGGAGGAACGCGTCCATGCGGCAGCGACATGCCTGGCTGATACACCTGGTGCTCATCGTAATGTCGTTCCTGTTCGCCTTCCCGCTGCTCTGGATGCTCTCCACCTCGCTGAAGCCGATCAGCCAGACGATGTCGGACAAGCCCGTCTGGATCCCACACCCGATTCAATGGCGCAACTACTACGATGCGATCGCTTACCAGCACGACGTGCTCGGATACTATCCGTTCCTCGTCTATGCGCGCAACACCGTCGTTCTGTGTATCCTCACGGTTTCCGGCACCGTCGCCTCCTGCTCCATTGTCGCGTACAGCTTCGCGCGGCTGCGGTGGCCGGGCCGGGATCTGCTCTTTGCCGCCACGCTCGCCACGATGATGGTTCCGTTTCCTGTGCTGATGGTGCCGATCTACGGTCTATACCGCAACGCGGGGTGGGTCGGCACGTTTCGTCCTCTATGGGTGCAGGCCTGGTTTGGCGG
>DATGJU010000345.1:0-7627 GCA_035295045.1 Chthonomonadaceae bacterium | reverse complement strand
GTAGAGCTTCTCGATCCGGTATTCCGGCCGCTCGACGACTCCCGTAACGTGGACGTTCACCGGGCTGCCCATCGCCTCTGCGATGGCGCTTTCGATGCCCATCATCTCGCGGTACTGCCGCCGCCGCTCCGCGATGCTGGCGCGCCAGGCGTCGCCGTCAGCGATCTCCGGGCGCGGCCGGTCGGTGATGCGCTTCGCTTCGAGCGAGAGGTACTCGCGGATCGTCATGGGACGCCATCCTTTTCCAGCTCAAGAACTCAATAGCGGAGAGAGATGACTTCGTGGATATCGTTAATTGTCACGCTGACCGTGTCTCCGGCCAGCGCGCATTTTGTCGCCCTGTTCCAGGCCCTGGCTGACTTGAGCGGGACATCCGCGCGGATGGACGCCCGGAATAGCGGCGCCTCCTCGGCAAGGCCTGGCAGGACGTACGGACGATCGTGCGCCGGCGTCGTCTGTGGCAGCGCGTTGTAGGCGATGAAGTGGACGCGCAGCGTCCGCGTCGCGGAATCGTCCGTGACCACGGATTCGACGTTCGCCGGCGCCGCGACTGTGACGCGCCGACGCGGGTGGAGCAGCAGTATCGCGTTCCGCAGCAGATACCGCGCCTCGGTGATGTAGTGATCCGAAGCGCAGGTGTAGTCCGGCGAGCAGGCGAGCGTCAGCACGGCGCCCTTGCCGACGGCGTGGAACAGCGCCGCCGGACCGACCGGCGAATCGGCGCTCATTGGCCAGTCGGGCGGCTCCCTGCCCTGCTTCTGGCGCGTCGTCCGGAAGGGCTTCAACAGCGTGCCGATCGGCGCAGCAGCAGTCGGCTCATACACGGTGGCCGGACCCTCGACCAGGAAGTTCCAATCCGTCCGGATCGAGCTGCGCATCGGCGTGAAGCCGGACGTGGATCGCGTATCCAGATCGACCCAGTTGTCCCGCGTATCCAGCCGCCGCGCCACTCTCGCGCCGATGAGCTTCTCCAGCGACGACGCCGCGAGCGGCTCGCCGAGCGAGCCGAACTGGCCGGACTGGCCCGTAACCAGCAGCCGACCGCCCTCCTCCACGTACCGCGTAAAAATCGCCGCCTCCTTTTCGGAGACGATCGTGACGCCGGGAAGGACCACGGCGGGAAACCGCTTGAGCTTTTCCAGCGTGACGTTTTCGTCGAGCAGCACGCCGCACATCAGGTGCGAATAGACGCATGCCTTGTAGGCGCCCTCGAACCCCTGGAAGTAGCCGGCAGGCCGATCGCGGCCGGTCCAGTCGCGGGAGCGCGCGCTGAAGTAGAGGCCCACGTCGTAGACCGGGCGCTGGCCGAACTCCGACCGCTTCTCGCGCGCCTCGCGGAAGGCGGCGCCGATCCGCTCATACGCGGCAGGGTCCAGGCGGCCGTCGAAGCCGGTCTTGTCCACCATCGTAACGAACGCGCCGTGCGCCAGCAGCGTGAACAGCTCCCAGCGGATATCGGCGAGCGGCCGGGTCGTCTGGTCGTGATACATCCGCACGCCGCGCTGCATGGCGACCTGGAACGGCCGGCCGGGAGTGCTCGCGCGGTAGAACTCCGCGTTCATTCCCACGCCGAGCGCGCTGAATCCCCACTGGCCCGTTTCGCCCGTGACGAAGTCCGCGTTGCCGGCGTGCTGCACGGGTCGCTGCCCGACCTCCCAGGAGAACGGCGGGTTGCCGTGATAGTTGAAATCCACGGTGGCGCGCGGATTGACGGAGCGGATGTAGGCCCGCAGCGCGATCTCGAACTCCTGCGAGCTGCGATAGCGGAACTCGAGCATCTCGTCCCACGCCGCGTCCCAATGAGCGCCGGCTGGCATCGGGTGGCCGTATTCAGCGGCGAACTTCCGCTTGCAGTGGTCGCACCAGCAGCCGTAGGGCGGACCGAATCCCTGGTCCACCATGTCGATGTGGAAGCCGGCGATCCCGCAGGCGAGCTGCTCGGCGACGATCCCTTTCATGGCGTCCAGGTAGCCGGAGTTGTAACAGAAGCGGCCCAGTGGCTTGCCGTCGACGCCGCGCATCTCGAATTCGGGGTGCGCCTGCAGGTAGTGGCCGCCTTGCTGCACCACGCAGTAGGCCAGCACCGGCAGGCCGTACTTGCGGCCCTCCTCTACGGCGTCGCGAAGCGGATCGCGGCCTCCCAGGCTGGGCGCCTTCGGAAGGAGCCTGGAGTCGTAGTAGGCATAGTCGCCGTCGCGCGCCCAGAGCACCAGGTACTGCGCATGCGCGGCGGCGCAGCTCCGCACGATCTTACGGCCGTCGAAGCGTGCGCAATAGCGCGTATCGAGGCTGTCGCTGTTGCCGAACTGCGCGCCCGTCGGCCCGACCTCCATGCCGACCAGCGACCGCTCGAACCAGGGTTTCGGAGGCGGTACCTGCGATCTGCCGGTAAACGGTCCGCACGCGAGCAGCGCGGCGCAGAGCACACCGAGACCAAGCCTTCGAGCAACGGCGCAGGCGATGCGCGCGGCTGCCATCCTACTATTCCCGATGCGAAGTGATAGATGACGGCCGAGCTGCGCCACGCGGTTCGAAGCACCGCGGATGAGCGCCGTTGGTTTCGCGGGGCCGCCCATCGACATCACATGTCTCCTCTGCGGTTCACGCATGTTGCAGCGCGTCGAGCGCCATCCTGTGCATCGGCGAGGGCGGCACGCCCTTAAGCAGGGGGTCGTTCGTCTCCTCCATGAAGGCGCGCAGGCGGCGCAGCAGGTCGGTTCGCACGGCCGCGTGTGCCGGATCGCTCGCCAGGTTGCGAGTCTCGCGCGGGTCCGCCTGCAGGTCGTACAGCTCGACAAGATCGTGCCTTGCCCGCGACGGGTCCGGCGGCGTCTTGGTGATGGTACGCGGCCGCCACTCCTGCGAGGGGTCCATCAGGCTCAGGTTGTAGCAGAACGATACGATCAGTTTCCAGCGATCCGTCCGAATGCACCGCAACGGGTCGTAATAGTCGTGGTAAGTCATTCCACCGTAGATTTCGGCGCGCGGAGCGTACGGCTTTCCGGTCAGCAGCGGCGCGAAGGAGCGCCCTGCGACCGGCGGCGCGTCCCTCGGTCTCGATACGCCGGCGAGTTCCAATAGCGAAGGCAATAGGTCGATGTTCGGGATCATCGCAGGGATCGCCTGGCCGCCGTGGATGCCGTTCGCGTGCCAGCGCAGCAGCAGACAGATCTGCAGGCCCGGATCGTATACGCTGCACTTGGCGCGCGGAAACGGGATGCCGTGGTCCGTCGTGAACACGACGATCGTATTCTCGTTTCGCGCCCGATCTTCTGCCAGCGCCGCCAGTATCGTCCCCACCGCCGCGTCCATCGCCCGGACCGCGCCCTGGTAGTGCGCCAGCTCCTCCTCCGCGCCGGCGTCGTCAACTAGGAAGGGCGGCACGGTGACGCCTTTCTGCCGGTCGGCCGGCATTGTGCCGAACTCGCCGGGCGTGCCGGGCGCGCGGTGCGGCTCGAAGAATCCCACCTGCAGATAGAACGGCTCTTCTTTCGCCGCGCGCCCGCGCAGATAGGCGGCGGCGGCGTCCGCGGCGCGGGCGCACTGCGGTCGTCCGTCGACCACACGAACGGGAAGGATCTCCTGCCAGCCCATCTCCTTCGGCCGCGTTGTCTCGTGCTGGACACCGGCAAGCGCCGTGAGGTAGCCGGCGCCGTTCAGGATCGCCGCCAGGTGCCTCTCTTCCGGGTAGAGGTCCCACGCGAAGAGGGCGTGGCAGAGTCCCATGACGCCGTTCTGGTGCGGATATCGCCCTGTGAACAGCGCGGCGCGGGAGGGCGAGCACTGCGGCGCGACGCAGTAGGCGTTCGTGAACTTCACGCCATCCGCAGCCAGCGCGTCGATATTGGGGCTCTGCACTGTAGGCACGCCATAGCAGCCGAGGTGGCGGCCGAGATCGTGCGCGATTATTATCAGGACGTTCGGGAAGGCCATGGGCGACGTTGCTCCACTGTGGCGATGTGTTCAGATTTCGACGCTCCGGGGCCAAGTCCTGCACTGCTCCTCCGCCGCGAACCAAGCGCTCCCGTCGCCGAGGGCTTCGCATGCATGCCATGTAATGGTTGGCTAATGATGCCTCCGTATACTGTGAACAACTTCACATCCGGCTCGGAACTACGCGGAGGCCCGGCAGGTTGAACCGTATGGCGGCGCCTGGAAGCCCTGACGCCTCGCACATGCGGCGTACCCAGCCATCAACTACGGACGGAACGGTCGGTCTTTCCCACGGTGCCCGAAGGAGATCATTAGTCATGAACAAAACAACGGGATGGTTACTCACGGCGGCGGCGCTCTTCATTGTCGGCGTGAAGCTGCTGCTCATGGTCGTCGGAATGTGGCAGTCGCACGTGGAGGATACCGGCATCGACCAGATCAATCAGGGCAACAAGCTGATGAAGGCGGGCGATAAGGCGTCGATCGCGCGCGCTGCCGTGCTTTACAAACACGCCGCCGATATCTTCAACAAAATGGACAACAGGGCGGAGCGGCGTAACGAGGGACTGGCTTACTACGACCTGGCGCGGGCCTACGCGGCCCTGGAGCAGTACCCGCAGGCGCTGGATGCGATCGAAAATGCCCTTCCGCTGCTCGACGATGATCAGTCGAAAGCCGACCGCGCCGACGCCTTCGGCCTGAAGGCTTACTATCTGATGAAGAGCGGAAAGCCGGACGAGGCGCTTACCGCCTACCGCGAGGCCGAGCCGCTCTTCCGCAGCGCAGGCAAGATCGACAGCGCAGAGGGCATGCTGCGCGTCGAGGGCGCGATCTACTACGACAAGGCCGTGAACGCCGCGGAGAAGAGGGACTGGGCGGCCGCCCGCGATCTCTGTATCAAGTCCAAGGATCTGTACCACCAGGCGCGACGCCCCGGCGATGAGGCCACCGCAGCGCACGAATTGAGCGTCATCTACCTCGTGCTGGGCGACAGCGCGCACTCCACCGAGGCGCGCAGCCAGGAGCAGGCGCTGCGGGCTAAGGCCCCGGCCGGCTCCGATGACAACTAGCGGGACCCGATTGGTGCAGCGAATGACCGACGACTTCGAGACGAACTGGCGCCGAGCACGGCAGCAGGTCCAGCTCTACTGCTACCGCGCGGCGGGCAACCGCGACGACGGCGAGGACATTTTCCAGCAGGCAGCGGTGCGCGCGTGGCGCGGCTATGCCTCCTTCCGAGGCGACTGCGCCTTCGTGAGCTGGGCTATCGCGATCGCGAAGCGCGAGGTCGCCCGCGTGATGGGCCGCAAGTCCGAGCGCGCGCGCAGCGAGTCGTCCCTTGAGCAGCTCTCGGAGGAGGCGCCTGGCCTGCTGCCGGGCGTCGCGGCGCCGCAGGCGCCTGGCGACGCGCACTGGCTAACGCGCGCGGCGGCCGCGGCTGTCGCGGCCGGCGAGCTGACCGAATGCGAGGCGTCCGTTCTGTCCGCGCGTGTCTCCCTGCCGGAATGCAGCTGGGAACAGATCGGCTCGCTCCTCTATCTGGAGGGCAACGCCTGCGCCGTGACGCACTGCCGCGCCATTCCCAAGCTTCGGGTCTACCTGTTCCTGCACCGCGCGGACCTGCTGGGCGGGCGCGAGGCAATCGCCGCCGCGTACGTCGCCGCGCGCGAGGCGAAGGACGACCCCCTCACGCAGGACGAGGCCGCCGCCTTCCACCACTGCGTGCTGGACAGTACCGTGCGCTACCGGAAACCGGGCTGGACCTCCTCCCTGCGCTCCGCCTGCGGCAAGGTGATCCGCCGTCTTGGCCTGCCGTGAGAAAAATGTGCAGGCACAGCGCCGGACTCTGTAATGCCAGGGCAAGGGCGTGGGTCCAAGTTCCGTAAGAGCGTTTCCATTGCGACTTTGGGGTTCCTGAACATGCATCCGATAGAGACCAGCGCGCCACAATTGCCCGAGTTTCGACCCCCGGTTCTGGGCTCGGACATCGAGACGCGGATGGAGCGCCTTCCCGACGGCAGGGAGGCGCGGATCGCGGGCCAGGTGGAGCTGCCGGCCGGCGCGCTTACGGCGAGCGGCGACTCCATCCTGGACGCCCGGACGCCCGGCGGCCTGCTCGGCTGCGCGCAGATCATCCGGCAGTTCGCGCCGGACTTCGATCCGCGCGAGCTGCGGGACTATGTCGCGCAGCGCGACGGCAGCCATGATCTTGGACCGCTCGGCTCCGCCGCGCCGGAGGAGATGGCGCGGACGCTCGCCGACTTCGACGTACCGGCGCACATCGAGCAGGCCCAATCCTCCGAAGACCTGGCGCACCATCTCGAGTCCGGGAGCGGCGTTCTCGTGGCGCTCAATCTCGGCGAACTCTGGAATTCGGCGGCGGCCTTCGGCAATGGCGAGGTCAACGCTATCGCGGTAGCCCTGGCGGTTGCGCGAGAGCCGCTAACGGGAGACATACTGGGCTGGTACCTGAACGACGTCGTCGCGAAGCAGTTCCGCACCCATGTCGACGCTGCGCGCATGGAGCGCGCATGGCTCGACGCCGGCGGCTGGCTGATCGTGACCGACATCGCTCGGAGGAGATCGATATGAACGTTGAGCTGACGCGCGTCCTGGTTGAGGCCCGGACGCTCGCGCAGGAGCGTGGCTGGTCCCGCACCGCGGATGCCGCCGATGCGGCGCTGGCGAGCGCGCCGGCGAACGCCCTGCTGCTGGTCTCGCCGCCGGACGTCGATTTCGGCGGCCTGCCGCGCTGGATCAAGGAGACCGCGCCGCAGTTGGAGATCGCCAAGACCGGCACGGAGGCCCTGGCGGCCAATCCCCTGGCTGCAGGCGAGGCTGAACGCGTCGTCGCGGTATTCGAATGCGGAAAGCTGATGACGGCCGACGCGGTCGAGATCGTGCAGCGCGTCTGCTTCAGCCGGCCAGACGGATCCTATGCAATCATCCTGCGTGGCGCCGAGAGTCTTGAGAACCCCGAGGAGCGTGAAATTCTCGAGCGCGGCGTCTTCCGGCTGCTCGTGCCGGACCCCAAGGGCGAATGGTTCGGCCAGGACCTCCTGCACCGCGGCTGTTACCTCTGGTGCGACGGTTCCGCGCCGGCATTCCTCGCCGAAAAGATCGAGCGGGACCGGGCGGCGCTCGGCGACTGGCTGCGCCGGCCCGCGCGACACGGCGATGCGCTGGCGATCCAGCAGGCGTTGGAGATGCTCGATCTGGCAGATCGGGAGCTCGACGGTTCGCCGAAGAGCGCGGCGGAGGAGCCGCTGCTCACGCCGACCCGACTCTTTATTGCGGTGAACGACATGTCGGAGCTGCGCCGCAGGCTTACCGCCCGCGTCGATGCGGAGGCGCCGTCCATCGAGCGGCAGCTCGGCGCATCGCTCCAGACGCTCGAGCAGGACCTGCTGCAGGGTGCGCGCGCCTATGTCCTTCCCCGCCTGCCGCAGTTCGATCCCAGCCGGGACCAGTCGCGACTCACTGCTGTCGTCACCGAGTATATCGCCGCGGCGGCACGCGAATGGAAGGCCCGCGCCGAGCAGATACTGGGCACGCGAAGCCATGAGCTTCAGAGCGACCTGGACACGGTGCTGCACGGGTTGGACTGGCGGGTCGCGAACGCCGCCTGCGAGAGCGTCGGCGAGCCCGGCGGCTACCCGGACGCGCTCCTGGAGAACCTGGCGCCCGCCCAGGG
>DATGJU010000344.1:0-7871 GCA_035295045.1 Chthonomonadaceae bacterium | reverse complement strand
TTCTGCGGACGATAAGCTCATTTTGACCTCAAGTGAAGACAATTCGACATGGTTGTGGGAGGCGGCGTCCGGTAAGGCCATCAGGCAGTTCAAAGGCCATGTTGACGTGGTGAATGGCGCGGTATTCTCCCCGGATTCTGCCCAGATCCTGACGGCCGGCTCCGACAACTCCGCTCGTCTCTGGGAAACCTCTACCGGCAAGGAGATCCGTCGCTTCGGCTCGATGGCCAACTACGTGGTATCCGTTCGCTTCTCTTATAATGGCAAGTATATTCTGACGGCCGGACAGGACCCGTTTAATGTACACAAGGGCGACGTTGGCGAGAGCAACGTTAACACGGCGCGTCTTTGGGACTTGGAGACCGGCAAGGAGCTCCGCCGCTTCAAAGGTCACGCTGCATTCCTTACGTCGGCGGTATTCTCGCGGGACGGCAAATACGTTCTGACCGCCAGTAATGACAAGACCGCCCGATTGTGGGACGCCGCGACTGGACAGGAGGTGCGCCGCTTCAAAGGGCACCGCTTCGGCTTGAATTCCGCGGCCTTCTCTGCCGACGGTCGATACGTCTTGACGGCCGCTTCGGACAACACCGCGCGACTATGGGACATCCCGACCGGGAAGGTGATCAGGCAGTTCAAAGGGCATACGCAGTCGGTCAATACCGCGGACATTTCCCCGAACGGGAAATACATCCTTACAGCCAGCGACGATATGACGGCTCGCCTCTGGCAGACGGCGACCGGCAAAGAGGTACGCCGCTTCAACAGGGGTGGCATCGTGGAATCCGCCGTTTTCTCTCCAGACGGACGGTACGTGCTGACGGCCGTTGGCTGGGAGGCTTCCGCGTATCTATGGGAAACGGCAACCGGCAAATTAGTACGCCAGTTCAAAGGCCATATCAGTCCGGTGAAATCCGCCATCTTCTCCCCGAACGGCAAGACGGTGCTGACGGCAAGCGGTGACAGGACCGCCAGTCTGTGGGACGCGGCGACCGGCAAAGAGGTCCAGCGCTTTGAAGGCCACGTGCTTCCTGTGCTCTCCGCCGTGTACTCGCCGGACGGAAGGCTGGTGTTGACGGGCGGCTGGGACGGCTCCGCGCGCCTGTGGGAAGCGGCGACAGGCAAGGAGCTGTGCGGACTGATGAGCTTCATCGACGGCAGTTGGGCAGTAGTCGACCCGGAAGGCCGATTCGACTCCAACAACCTGGATGAGATCAAGGGATTATGCTGGATACTCCCGGACGCTCCAATGACTCCGCTCGCACCCGAGATATTCCTCCGCCAATACTACGAGCCGCGCCTGCTCGCACGAATAGTTGCCAGAGAGAAACTACCGCCAGTCCCCAATATCGGCAGCCTCAACCGCGTCCAGCCCCAGGTCAAGATTCGCCGAATTGCGGCGCAGCCTCAAGATGCGAGCCGGGTCGAAGTCACAGTGGAGGTCGCCACCCAGCGAGAGTCATTCCTGCAGGACGGAAAGGAGATCATCAAAACCGGGGAGGTCTACGACGTACGCCTTTTTCGGGACGGACAATTGGTGGGCTATACTCCGGAGCAAGATGGCAAAGTGACCACGGATCCGAATACGGGCAAGGCAGCCTTCACCTTTACCGTTCAACTACGACGGCGCGCGGACCGCAAACAGGTCGTGTTCTCCGCTTATGCGTTCAACCAGGATCGGGTCAAGAGCGCCACGGATCTACGCACGTATTCTGTGCCGGATACCCTCCCAATCGTCAAGGGGCACGCCTACGTAATCTCGCTGGGCGTGAACGCCTATGAGGACAATCGCTGGAACCTCCACTTCGCCTCCGCGGACGCGCGTTCGCTTCAAGAGTCACTCTGCGAGCGCCTTGCAAAGAGCGGCCAGTTCGTCGAAACGGTAAGCGTTCCGCTGGTCTCAGACTATTCGAAGACGAATGCTCCAGACGACAAGACCGCGCAGACCGCCACAAAAGCCAATTTCCATTGTGTCCTCGACATCCTGGCAGGCCGCGTAGTATCCGCGGCGATGCGGAAGTCCCTTCCGAACGCGGAGAAGATTCGAAAAGCAAACCCGGAGGATCTGATCCTATTCACCTTCTCCTGCCATGGTGATGCCGACGGCCAGGGGAACTTCTATCTCTTCCCATACGATATCGGTCCGAAACAGGACGGCTCATCTCCAGACCTATTCGCGCATGGAATCAGCAGTACAGAACTTTCGCTTTGGCTGCGCGACGTTGACGCGGGAACTCTTGCGATGATTGTGGATGCCTGTCATGCCGCGGCAACGGTCAATGACGGCCAGTTCAAGCCTGGCCCGATGGGCAGCCGGGGCTTGGGACAACTTGCCTACGATAAGGGGATGAGGATTCTCGCTGCAAGTCAAGCGGACGACGTTGCCATCGAGAGCAGGCAGATCAACCATGGGCTCTTAACGTATGCTCTCGTCCATGACGGTCTGCAGGCTGAGCGCGCGGACTGGAATCCCAGGGATAATCGAATCGAGCTGGACGAGTGGCTGGAATACGGTGTAATACGCGTTCCGAAGTTGTACGAGGAGATGAAAACGGGTGCTCTACGTACAGTCGGAGCGGCGACCGATAAGGGTGTGCGCCTTGTCTCACCAGGCAATAGTCGATTGGAAAAGCGCCGTTCTCAGCAGCCCTCTTTGTTCGATTTCGTTACGGTCAAGGATCGCATGATTCTTGACTCGCTCGGTCGGCGCTGACCGACTCGACGGGAACGGCAGGGTCGTGTGGCGCTCGATCCGGTTTGACGAAGCCGCTCTAGGTTCGGCCCTGGTAAGGCTCGACGTAAAGTGATAAACTGGGCTGCGCACCGGCAGGTGAGAACGATGGGCCTTGAATGCATCCAATTGGCCGGCGACCAACGTGCAAAGGCCCTCCGGCGACAAGACTATAAATCGGCGCGCACCAAAGGCGGTGGCGGTGACGCGAGACGTTAACAGAAAGCAGTTTATCGGCATGGCCGCGTCGCTCGCTGCGGCGATGCCGGCCGGCGCCAGCGCCGCGCGGCCGCCCTTCACCCTCCGCGGCGTCTATTTCCATGACGGCTTCACGGCTGAGCCCAAGGCGCAGGCGCCCCTCTATTGGGACTTCGAGACCTGGCGGCGCCAGCTCGACTGGCTGCATGCCTGCGGCATCAATACGGTCGAGTTCGCGACGATGCTGGAGTTCAACCGCATCCCCTCGACGGAGCTGGAGCGCAGGAAAATCGCCGACCGGCTCCGAATTCTCCACTATGCCCACTCGCTCGGCATGAAGTTCGGCTACTTACTCACCAACACGGTCCTGAGCACCGTGCCGCCGGGCGAAGAGCCGGGCCACCAGGAGCAGAACCGGGCGACGACGGTCTGCCCGCGCATTGCCGGCAACTTCGAGAAGACGATCGCCGTGCCCAGGTTCTACATGGAGACCTACCGCGACGCCGACTTCTTCGAGGAGTTCGCCGCCGACTGGGGCGGCTGCACCTGCGGCCAGTGCGGCGTGCCCGAATACCTGCGCTACGTGCGCGCGCTGGCGGATCACCTGGCGGAGGTGCAGCCGAAGGCGCGCCTGTACGCCGATACCTGGTGCATCTCGTTCTGGGCGAAAGAGCCGATGGCGCACGGCTGGCGAGGTATGTTCGACCAGGAGATTGCGGGCTCCCGGCAGGTGATCGAGGCGCTGCCGGCCCTGCCCGCGAACGTACACCTGGCCCTGCCGTGCCACCATCTCTATCGACCGCTCGCCTTCGAGTCCTACGGCGGCAAGGCGTCGACGCCCGTCTTTCCGACCGACGCCGACGTGAAGCGCGCGCGAGCCGCCGGCCGAGACGTGCTCGCCTGGCCTCACTTCGTGATGGACGACGACGTCTACCGCGCGAAGTCCTGGGGCATCGTTCACAGCGAGGCGCGATACATCCAGGCGCTCCTTCGGAGCCTGCGCGCGACCGGCATCGACCGTGTAATCGGCAATCTCTACCTGCCGCACCTGCAGCTCTCGAACACCTGGGTCTACGGGGCGCTTCTGAAGGACCCGGACGCGGACGTCGGCAAGCTGCTGCACGCATTCGCCCGGCTCGTGGCGCGCCGCGAGGACGCGGACAAGCTGGCCGACGTGCTGGTCTGGCTGGAGAACCACAGCTTCTGGCAGCAGCAGATGCCGCCGGACGGCCGCCTGCCGGACCTGCTCTGCCGGATCGACCGCGCCGCCGCCGCCCGCCTGGCAGAGGATATCCGCCCGCGCGCGTCCCGCGGCCCGCTGCCGGTCCCGCACGCCGACTGGCTGCAGGACTTAAGGCGATCGATCGCACGCATGGACTGGGCCGCGTAGCATGGCGACCGTAATCAACAACTACGGCTGCCACGCCCTGCTCTTGAATTCGGTCGAAGACCATATCCACATCCTTTTCGCTCTCGGCCGGACCGTCGCAGTAAGCAAGGCCGTGGAGGAGATCAAGACCACCTCCTCCAAATGGATCAAGACGCAAGGGACCGCTGTTGGCGGGTTTGCATGGCAGGTCGGCTACGGCGCCTTCGCCGTCGACATGTCGAGTATTGCGAGGGAGCGCGACTATATCGCAGGCCAGGCCAAGCATCACCGCGTGGAGACGTTTCAGGACGAGTATCGGCGCTTCCTGACGGAACATGGCGTTTCGTTCGATGAGAGGTACGTGTGGGATTGAGAGTCCCAGGGCGGTGCCCTGGGCTACCGTTGAGGCTGCCCC
The DNA here is from genome assembly GCA_035295045.1 of Chthonomonadaceae bacterium. Lineage (GTDB taxonomy): Bacteria > Armatimonadota > Chthonomonadetes > Chthonomonadales > Chthonomonadaceae > DATGJU01. The sequence goes on along the minus strand of DATGJU010000344.1, from coordinate 3,158 downwards.
TTTGGGGCGAACGCTTCCCAGGGCGCGTTCGAATACGGAGGCATTAGATGCTTTACAAAGACCATCGATCCTGCCGTAGCGCTATTAGCCTCGGACTCGCCCTGCTCGCCGTCCTTGCCCTGGCGGGCTGCCAACCGCCCGCGCCGCCCGCGCCCACGCAGGGCGGCGGGGCAACCGGCGCGAAGCCGGCGGGGAAGCACAAGATCGCCGGCATCGTGTTCCAGGACGACCAGTTCTTCAAGCTGGCCGAGTCGGGAATGAAGGCCGAGGCCGCGAAGGAGGGCGTGGACGTCGCGACGGGCAACAGCGGCAACGCGCTGGACAAAGAGATCACGCTGGTCGATACCTACACGTCGCAGAAGGTGGACGCGATCGTCATCGCGCCGGTGAGCACCAAGGGCTCCGTCCCGGCGCTCAAGCGGGCGAACGACGCCGGCATCAAGATCGTCACTTACGACCGCGCGATCGAGGCGGACTTCCCCGCCGCCATAATCCAGACCGACCCGGCGTCGCTCGGCAAGCTGACCGGCGTCGAGGCGGCCCGGTACATCCAGGAGAAGCGCGGCGGCAAGGCCAACATCGCCATTCTCACCTACATGGCGCTCGCGCCGGAGACCGCGTCCAGGCGCACGAAGGGCTTTACGGACGAGGTGACGAAGCTTCCCGGCGTCAAGATCGTCACGCAGCAGGACGCCTGGCTGGCGCCGGAAGCCGCAACGCAGGCGGAGACGATCCTGACCGCGCACCCGGAGGTGGACATGATCTGGGCCGCCAACGAGGGCGGCACCGTCGGCGCGGTGACCGCGGTGCGCAGCGGCGGCAAGGCGGGCAAGGTAGTGGTCTTCGGCACCGACATCAGCGAGCAGATGGCCGACTTTCTGATGGCGGACGACAACATCCTGCAGGCGGTCACCGGCCAGCGCCCGTTCGACATCGGATCCATGGCCGTGGCGGCGGCGGTGAAATCGGTTAACGGCGAGCCGGTGAGGAAGATGACCGCCCTCGACGGGATCCTCTACACCCGGACGAAGCCGGACGAGGTGAAGAAGGTCAAAGAGTACCTGCACGGCGTCAGCAAGTGAGCGCGGCGCGGATGCGGCATGCAGCGTATGGGACGGTTGGCCGGGCGGAGCAGGACCGGCCGGCGGCGGCCCGGGCGACGTTCCGCATGGTCCGACGCGGCACGGACAAGCGCATGGCGACATGGATGCCGGGCGCCGATGCGCCGGACCGGTCGACTGCGGTGAGGATGGCTGCCGGAAGGGAACCGGGCCGGCGAGCGGAGGCGAGAGCGGCAGCCGGCACGGACCGGCGCGGCGGACGCCGGTGATGGCGGAATCGGACGGCGCCTCCTCCGCGTGGACGAAGCTGCGGGTCGTCCTGTCCAGGCGGATCATGGAGGGCGTGCTGGTCGCGCTCTGTATCGGCCTCAGTCTGCGCGCGCCGCACTTCCTGACGACGGACAACCTGCTGAACGTGCTGCGGTCCATCTCGATGCAGGCGCTGATCGCGTTCGGCATGACCCTGGTGATCATCGTCGGCGAGATCGACCTGAGCGTCGGCGCGGCGGTCGCCTTCGCCGGCTGCCTTGCGGCCTACCTTGTGCTGCGCGGCCTGCCGATACCCGTCGCGATCGCGCTCACCGTGCTGGCCGGCACGGCGCTCGGCTCCTTTACCGGATTCATGCGCACGCGGTTCGCGGTCCCGACGTTCATCACGACGCTCGCGCTCTTCACCGGCCTTAAGGGCGGCGCGCTGATGCTCACCGGCGGCTTTCCGCTGACGCCGTTCCCGGCCTGGTACGAGTTTCTCGGCAGCGGATACGTGCTGGGCATCCCGTTCCCGACGCTGGTTCTGGTCGTCGGGTTCGCCGGCATCTTCGTCCTTACGCGCTATACGACGTTCGGCCGCGCGATCTACGCCGTCGGCGGCAACCGCGAAGCGGCCCGGCTCTCCGGCATCGACGTCTCGGCGGTGCGCATCTGGACTCTGGCGCTCACCGGCGCGCTCGCGGCGCTCAGCGGCGTCATGCTCTCGGCGCGGATCATGTCCGGCACGCCGACGGTGGCGCAGGGCTGGGAGCTGGACATCATCGCCTCGGTCATTATCGGCGGCACCAGCCTATCCGGCGGCTCCGGCACGGTCTGGGGCACGCTGGTCGGCATCGTCTTCATCGGCGTGATCATCAACGGCATGACCCTGCTGGACATCCCGATCTTCACGCAATACGTCGTCCGCGGCCTCCTGATCTTCGCCGCCGTCCTGGTCAATCGCATGCAGGCCACGCCGACAAGAGCGGAAGCATGACATGCCACAGCCGCTGGGCAGCTTGAACCGGCCTGGCGCCGGGCATACCGTCGCCGGACGTGGAGGCGCCGATGGCGCATGCGACGTCGGCCGGCTGCGGACGGTCCGTTCGCATTTTCGGCAGTTACGGGGCCGCCGGTCGCGTTCCACCGGCTGAACCCGGTGTCTCGGTAGCCTTCGGCTCAATCCCCGCCTGCCCGGGCAACACGTTCAGAAGCGCCGCCATATGAGACGCGGCGACGGAGTTTCGCTCGCGTAGGCGGGCGATGGGGCAGTCAGCCCAACCGAGGCATCATGCTGCAGGCGTTTCGCCCGCCTACACGGGCGACGGGCCGGCGGCCACCGGGAACCCTTGGGTGCGCGGGGTTCGGGTACCCGGGTGCGGGTGCGGCGGCGCCGGCGATGGGCGAGCAATCGTCTAGAGTTCGCAGCGCCGGATAGGAAGCGACGCGTTGGAAGACAAAATGCTCGGCATGTACGTCCACCAGCACTGGCCCTACCGCCATCCCTACGCCGCGCGCACCTGGACGCTGGAAGACTGGCGCGGCTACGCGGACGGCATGAAGAGGATCGGCTACAACACCTTCCTCATCTGGCCGATGCTGGAGATCATGCCAGACCCGCTCACGCCGAGCGATCGCGCCAGCCTGGCGAAGATCGGCCGCGTAATCGACATGCTCCACGTCGAGATGGGAATGCGCGCCTACATCGTCCTCTGCCCGAACATCCGCTTCCGGCCCGGCGCCGCGCGCGCCACCTTCGAGACGCGCCACTACTACTGGAGCGACCAGAACATCGATCCGGCGGACCCGGCCGCGCTCGCGAGCCTGATCCGCTGGCGGGAGACGCTC
>DATGJU010000343.1:0-14469 GCA_035295045.1 Chthonomonadaceae bacterium | reverse complement strand
CCACGGCCGCTGCCGAGCCGGCGCGCCGCGCTGCCGACGCCGTGACGCCGGACACGCCGCCCGATACCGCGTGCAGGGCGCTATCGCTCGCGGGATATGTCGCGGCGCGGACGGGCCGCGCGCAGCAAGCGCGAGACCTGCTTACCCGCGCGGCCAACTACGGCGGCAACGACGTCTGGCTGTCGATGGGAACGGGTATTCTCGCGCAGCGCAGCGGGGGTATCGAACAGGCGGTCTCTTCCTTTACCGACGCGACTCGCCTCGACCCGCGCCGCGCCGAGTGCTGGCGCCGGCTGGGGGACGCGCTTCGCGCCGCCGTTGAACCGGACCTTGCCGTCGATGCTTACCGGCGCGCTGCCAGCCTCTCCGACCGGGATCCGCGCCTCCGATCGCGCCTTGCGGAGGCGCTGGTCGAAGCGGGCCGGCACGCGGACGCCGTCGCCGAATTCCGCGCGGCCGCGGCGCTTGCGCCCGGTGATCCCCAATTTGCCGCGCTGCCGGCCGTCGGCCTGGCGAATGCCGCCCGGACGGAAGCAGAATACTCGGAAGCAGTCAGGCAGGTCACGGTGGCGGTCGCTGCGCGCCCGCATCAAACGCGATTGCGCACCATTCTGGCGAATCTTCACATGCGGTTCTGGCGGTGGCCGGCCGCGCGCGCCCAAATCGAGGCGTGCGTCGCGGAGCATCCGGAGACCGCTTCGAACTGGCGGAATCTCGCAATCGTCGCGGATAGAATGGGGGACCCGGCAGCGGCGCGGCTGGCCAGTGCGCGCTTCGATCGCCTTGTCGATCTGAGGATCGAGGGCGTCCACCAGCAGGAAAGGATACTCGAGGTCGGTCCGAACGTACCGGCGCTCGCTCGACTTGCGGCGGTCTTTCGACAACTGGGCAAGACGCGCGAGGCGGTCCGCGCGCTGGAGCAGGCAGCGTCCCTCGCGCCGGACGATGCCGCGGTCCAGCAGGGCCTCGCCGAAGCGCGAGCGGCCGACGCGGCCGGCGCGGCAGACGCGATCCCAGGCGAAGGGCCCGACCAGCCGTGACCGAAGTACCGGACTACGGATCGCGGGCCGCCTCATCGGCGGGGCGGACGCGCGGGCCGCGAGTCACGGCCAATACGCCGCGAAGAAGGGCTCTCCTTCGGACCGTCACCGTTGCCGCCATCCTCGCGCCTGCCGCGGTCCTGTTGTCGCTATCCGGGTGTGGGCCGGGGACCGGCCCGCCCGCAAAGTCGCTGCCGGAACAACCGGCAGCCGACGCAGGCTTTGCCGGATCGAGGGTCTGCGGCGAATGCCATAGTCTCGAATTCTCAACGCACCATAACGATCATCATGCGACGACAATGCGCTCGGCGACCAGGAGCGCTCTTGGATCGCTCGCGCCGCCGGCCGGCCTGATTGATGGCGGCCCGTTCGAAATCGCGGAAGATCGGGATGTGCTCCGATTCCAGCGCGCAGGCCGGCCGGCCGATGGCCTGGACCTGCAGGCCGCGCTGGGGTCCGGCAAATATGCGATCACGTACATTGGCGAGTGCGAGCAGGAATCGCTGACCGAGGCTCGCATGACCTACATGCCGGCGCGCCGGGCCTGGTGCGATACTCCGGGCCAGGGAGTGACCGCGAACCTGCGCGTCGGCGAAAAGCACGAGATGGGCATCGCGCGGAAGTGTATTCTGTGCCACGCCGTGACGCTCGGGCAGGGATCGCTGCTGCCGGCGCCCGAATTCCAGGGCGTCGGTTGCGAGTCGTGCCACGGAGCAGGCGCGGCGCATGTCGCCGCGATGCGCGCGGGCGGCAAGGGCGCTCTGGCCATCGACGACCCGCGAAAGTGGCAGGCCTCTCCCATCAACGCGGTCTGCTCCCGCTGCCACCGTTCCCTGAACGACGTGCCCATCTTTACGGAGGACGCAGGGCAGACGGCGCGGTACCAGGGCTACGGCATCGAGCTCAGCGCCTGCTACAGAAAGAGCGGTGGCAGGCTCTCGTGCATCACGTGCCACAATCCGCACGCCAACGCCCCGACGAACGTGCGGTCGTATGACAGGGCTTGCCTCTCATGCCACGGCGCCACAATCGTGAACCACGCCGCGCCATGTCCCGTCCAGCCGACGGGCGGGTGCGTGCCCTGCCATATGCCGAAGCGCAACGTCTTCCCCGATCAGCACATCCCGATCGCGATGGCCGACCACCTCATACTCGCCCGCCGCCCCAGGAAGTAACGACAAGCGCCGCTGCCACTATTGCCGCGTCGCGATCACCAGTTTGTACCGGTCGAGTGGGGCGAGGTATACGCCTTCTCGGACGTCGACCGCAAAGCCCTCGCTCTCCAGCAGCTCGCGGGCGTCCGGCAAAACAAACGTGAGATAGTACATAATGAAGGGCGGCTTCAATACGGCATTGCGAATGCGCATGATGGTGTTAAATGCGCGCAACACAAAGCCGAGGAGGGACCACACGGGCGCGCGGAAGCCCGTAACGAACACGAATCGACCGCCCGGCTTGAGCGCGCGCCGCACGATTCGGACGAATTCGCGCTCGCGTTCCGGTGGGACGTGCCCGAGCGCGCCGAAACAGGTCACAAGGTCGAACTCCTCGCAGAAGCGCGGCTCGAATATATTGGCGCGGATCAGCTCCGGCTCGACAATGCCCGGCGATTCGGATAGATGGATCCGCGCCTGGGCGAGCATTCCGCGGCTGAAGTCGATGCCCGCAAGCCTCCGCGCGCACACCGGCCTCAGGTATCCCATTGCGGCGCCGGTTCCGCAGCAGACATCGAGAGCCGCGTCGACCTTACCGATCTCGGCGATCGCTGGCGCCAGTATCTCGTCCGGTGTCCGGAACGGCGTGGCGTCGAATTTAGGCGCAAGGAGATCGTAGCCGCGCTCCGTGGAACAGAGCGCCTGGTACAGCAGCTCGAAGAGCGAAGGGCCGTCTTTTCCAAACAAGATGATCTGGCTCCGCAAACAGCATTAATGTCGATATAACTGGGGTCGATCGCAACGCGCATGGTCCGCGCCAGCGCAGTTGCGGGGTGGGAGCGCTCGTACATTCGATGAAGATAACCCGCATTTTCGCATGCCGCGTGGAGCTGCCGCTGCACGAAGGCGCCTACCGCTGGTCCGGCGGGAAGTCGGTCTCGGTCTTCGACAGCACGATCGTCGGCGTCGAGACGGACGAAGGCGTCGCCGGCTACGGCGAGGTCTGTCCGCTAGGACCATTCTACCTGCCGGCGTACGCAAATGGCGTCCGCGCCGGCATTGCCGAGCTTGCCCCGCACCTGATCGGGGCCGAGCCTCGCGAGCTCGCGAAACTGAACTGGCTCATGGACGCCGCGCTGAAGGGCCACCCGTACGTCAAGTCGGGAATCGACATGGCCTGCTGGGACATTCTCGGGAAGTCCACGGGCCTGCCGGTGTGCGAGCTGCTCGGCGGCCGGTATGGCGACGACGTGACGCTCTACCGCGCGATCTCTCAGGAGGCGCCGTCGGCTATGGCCGCGCGTGTAGCGCAGTATCGCGCCGAGGGGTATCGGCGGTTTCAGCTAAAGGTGGGCGGCGACCCGGACGACGATATCGAACGCATCCACGCGGTAGCGGCGCTCATGCAGTGCGGCGACCGTCTCGTGGCCGATGCAAACACCGGGTGGCGTCCGCATGAGGCGATGCGAGTGGTGCGCGCGGTCCGCGATCTCGACGTGTATATCGAGCAGCCGTGCTTGACGTACGACGAGTGCCTGTCCGTACGGCGTCATTGCGACGCGCCGTTCGTCCTGGACGAGACGATCGATGGAATCGACGTGCTGCTCCGGGCGAACGCCGATCACGCGATGGATGTGGTAAACCTCAAGATCAGCAAGCTCGGCGGACTCACCAAGACCCGGCAGGCCCGCGACCTCTGCGTGTCGCTCGGCATCGCGATGACGCTGGAGGACAGTTGGGGCGGCGACATCGTGACCGCGGCAATCGCGCATCTCGCGCAGAGCACGCCGCCCGATCTCGGCTTTACCTGCACGGACTTCAACAGTTACGTCTCGGTCAGCATCGCCTCGGGCGCTCCGGTCCGCGAGCGTGGACGCATGTCCGCCAGCTCGGCGCCCGGCCTCGGCGTTACTCCGCATCCGGAGCTCCTTGCATGCCCACTGGTGGATGTGATGGCGTGAGACGCCATAGGGTACCGCACGTCGCACGGGCGGAGACGCTGATCCGGCCAAGCTGGTCATCGGCGCGGCGGGCCGGAACCGTGAGCGTCGCGCACTCCGCCCGCATGGAAACTTGCTGCCTTTGGCGATGCGTTCGATGGCCGCTCGGCGTCTGAATGACGTAGGGAACAGCGAAACTCGACCCTGGTGCGCCGCGAGCGCTGCGAGATCAGCAATAGAATTCGTTCAGCAGGAAGAACTTGGCAGTATAGTCGTTGGCCGGCTCGTTGGTGACGTAGTCCTGGGCGGCGTCGTTATAGACGGCGACCGCGTTTTCCGGCGGATCGGGCGGCTCCGGACCAGTTACCATGTTAGAGAACGCGGGGTCCGAGAGCGAGATCGACTCGTCGGCGACGGTCGACGGGCTGGCCGGACCTCCGACGAGCGCGCCCTTCAGCTCGAGTCCGTTGATATTCGCGATCTGGTGGTGCGGATAGTGGGGATACCGCGAGCCCGCGCCGATCAAGAATGACGTGCCGAACGGATTGCAGCCGAGCACGAAGTCACGCTGGCGTCTTGCAACGTCCGCATACGACGTGTCGCCGGATAGCTCCGCGTAGAGCAGGCAGCTAATCCCGCAGCCGGCGGCGGCCTCCGCCGTGCCCCAGATGTAAGGAGTCGCAAGGCCGAACGGGTTGTCCACACGGTCCCGAATGGACTTCGCGTCCTCCTCCAGGTAGCCGACGAGCGCGTCCCGGTGCTGTCGCGGCGCATGGCTCCAGAGCGTATAGTGCGCCAGCGCATGCGTGTTGTATACGCTCGTCTCCTTGCCGGCGGCTCCCGCCTCGTGCGCGAACTCCAGCGCTTCCGCCAGGTACATGCGATCCCCGGTGGCGCGAAACAACTCGGCGGCGCCCCACGCCATGTCGTCGGCCCACGTCTCCTCCGGATAGAAGGATTGCGGCTCCGTGGAGAGCGCGCTCCGGTTGGCGCTCCCCAGCGCGTAGACGGACTCCGCCGCGGCGCGGCAGCGGGACGCGAATCGCGGATCGTCTCCGCGGAACAGGCGCGAGGCCATCGCGAATGCCGCTGCGCACCGTCCGGCAAGGTTCGCGCCGACGCCGAAGAAGACGGGCCGCGGCTTCCAATCTGCGACGCGGGCCGGACAGTCGGCCTCTGGCAGGCGCCACGTATCGTGATCCGCTTCATCGCCGACCTGGAAGTAGAACTCGTCCGGCGCGGGATGCATCTTGAGCAGCCACTCTACACCGGCGCGCGCATGATCTCGAAGACTGACCGTCGCCGCAATTCCTTCGCTGGATTCGTGCCCTGCGGCTCTTCGGTCCAGGGCGAAGAGGAACAGCGCGGTCACGTAGCTCGACGTCTCGACGAACTTGAGATAGTCGCCGGCATCGTGCCAGCCGCCGGAGGCGTCGAATGGCGCGCCGTCCCTTGGCCCGCCGCGAATCACGCCGTCATCGCGGTGGCATACGGCGCGGAGCGGGTGGACCTGCTCGCCGCACCGCTGGAGGGCGAAGTAGTCCAGCATGAGGGGCCGAAGAGAACTGAAGGTGTCCGGGCCGATCGTGAACCGCGGGGAGAGGACGTTGTTCGCGAGCCGTATCCGGTAGTGGCCGGGGCGCCGGAGGGTGTCGAAATCCGCGAAGCAGTGCGAAGCAAAGGGTCCGTACGGCTCGCCGTCGGGCGCTTCGTAGGGCTTGAGCGTCCCCGAGTAGCGGACGGCACGGTGCGTGTCGTCGTCCACGACGGTGAAGGCAGGGCTCGGCAGTGCATCGGCGCAGGCGACAACGGCGCGCTTCGGATCGCTCGGCAGATAACCGGCCTGATTCACGTGGACCATGTCGCACGCGGGCCGCTGCGCCCGGTGCAGTCCGTAGCGGCCGGCCGGCAGCGCCAGTCCGAAGGCGAGCCCGAACGCCCCCTGCAGCACCCGCCGCCGCGTGGGATCTACGGGATCGTTGTCCATTATTGGGTAGGACTTGCGGTCGACCACGACTGTTGCTGGGCCCTCTCTCCGCCAGTGAGAATTGTTCCTATATCGCAAGGCAAACGTCCCTGTCCGCGGGCCGGCGCGTGCCCCGCTCGCGAGGCATCGCCGCTGCTGCGCCGGTCGCCGTATGGACTGTCGCAGTGAACGCTCATGTTCCGCGGATTGGCGCGGTCCGCCACCGAACGGGCCGAATCGCGGGACAGGCCGTCCTGCGACAGGTCCGCCGTCGTGTCATCCAGGCGGCCCGCCGAATCGCAGGCCGCGCGGTCGCGCGTTCCCCGAGAACCGTCCGCGCCATTTAATGGCGTCCCTTAGGCGAGGCGTTCGGTCCTCACAACGCACAATCGTTGAGTTGATCGCAAGCAATCAGTAGACAAAAAAATAGCCAGATCTGGCGATGCGCGCCAGAGCGAACTAGCTTATAATGGCGGTGGCACAGATGGCTGTGCCGCGCATCTAAATCGTCGGAAGGATCCGCAGAAAGGTGTAGGCCAATGATTTCACTGGGTAAGCGCGCGCACATCGCATTTCGCATTCTCGGCTCAACGGCGGCCGCCCTACTTCTGATCGCCGGAGGATCGGGCGCCAAGGCGCGCCACGCCGCATCGGCCTACTCGGCTAGGATTACGTCGGCCTGGATGGCGAGGTCGTTGGTCATGTCGAGCTTCGGTGACGGAGCGGAGTTCGCCGCGTGGCCGGATGATGACGACCCGCTGACCGAGTTTGACGACACGATCAATATCGCCGGCCATAATCCGTCCGACGGCTTCGGAGATACTGCCGATGCCTACGGGCTGCTTGGACTGGATGTTATGACGTCACAGGAGGAGGGCAGCGGGACGGCTGACTTCGACGGGGTCGCGTATATCACCGTGGACGTAACAGGGCCGACTGGCGACTACGCGACGGACGTCGCCATAGATCTCCATAGCAACGTATGGGCCTATGCCACCGCCGATACGGACGGCGACTATGGACTCGGATACGCCGTCTCGACGGTGACATCTCAGGGCCAGATCGCCGAGGGCGGAAGCAAGGGTCCTGACCCGAACGACCCGACCGACGACAGGACGACCCTGTGGGCAGAGGTATACATGCACGATGGGCATGGCTCGGCAACGTTCGAAATTCCGATTGAGGCTACGGTCGAGGCGGACAGCGACAATGACTACATGGGCCAAGCGGAGGGACATGCTGAGGTCGACCTAGGGGTCAAGTTCAATTCTGTGATCGGCCCATAACAATCGCAGGCGCGCACCCCTCAGCCGCGCCTGTAACATGCACGCTGCTCCCAGGCAGGGTGCACTTCCAACATGGTCCAGCCGGGCGTGCTCCTTGACACTGCCGATCCCGCAATGGTCTATCATGTCCGGCGCGACCCACACTGGAAATTGCGGACGCTCCGTGCCCGATGGTCGCCGTTCGCACGTGCACGCGAACGGCGATCATAGGTGCGACTCCCCAGCCCCTGGTCATGGCGATCTCGGTGCCACATCTCGGCGCTGGTGACACAGCCCCGATAGACGCTCCTTAACTTCAAGTGACACCTCAAGATACTCATCGGATTCGAAACAGTTGACACCCGAATTCCATTCGTGCAATACTTTACGTCGACTCGCGCCGCCGTCGGCGCAGCCATCCCTCACCGACCGGAGAATACCGTTTCATCCATCCGCTCCAATCCGCCCCGCCCGGGGCGCACAGACAGGAGGCACTTATGTCCGGTAATCGTCGCAACGCATTCACACTCATCGAATTGCTCGTCGTCATCGCGATAATCGCGATACTCGCAGCAATTCTCTTTCCAGTCTTCGCCCAGGCCCGCGAGAAGGCCCGCGGCACCACCTGCGTATCGAACGAGAAGCAGATCACGCTCGGGATTCTGCAGTACGTGCAGGATTACGACGAGATGTATCCGATCGGCCAGCAGTTTCACAACGGCCTGATGACCTCGGGCTGGGACGGCAACATCAACTCGGACGATCAGTGCGTCGGCATCGAAAACGAGATCGATCCCTACGTCAAGGCCGGCGTTCCGTGGGGCCCGGCCCGCGCGTCCAGCGTCTGGCAGTGCCCCAGCGACCCGGTCCAGCGCGACGACTGCGACGGCGCGCCCGGCATCGGAACCGGATACAACATCAGCTACGCGTTCACGAACTACGGCCCCACCGCTCCGCTTACGCAGTTCGGCCTCTTCTCGTTCACGCAAGACGCGAACAAGAACAGCAACCCATCGCAGGTGCTCGCCGGAGTGGGCGCCCCCGCGGACACTGTGATGATGTGGGAGTGGTTCAATCCGCAGGCCTACTCCAGGTTCATCGCGGTTACGCGATCGAACATGGCCGCACTGCTAGGCTTCCCGGTCTACCCGAAGGCCCTCAGCATCGGCAACAACTGCGGCGACGGCTACAACTGGTTATTCTCGTTCGGCGCCCATAACGGCATGACCAACTTCGCGTTCGCCGACGGCCACGTCAAAGCGATGCCTGCGAGCCGCCTGTGGAACGTCAACTCGAGCGGCAACTGGAATCAGCTGAAACCCAACCTGATGCACTGGGACGCGCAGTACCATTAGTGCGAGGAACGGAGGTAGCGAACGTGGACGGTTCGATGGATGCCAAGAGGCTCGGTCTGATCGCACTCGCACTGGTTGCGGTCGTTATCGCGGGGATAGTCATCTGGAAGACGGTTCAGAGTAACCAGATCCAGGTGGTCAAGACGGTTGATGCTGGAACCGGCACGAATCCCAAGGTCCTTTACATGAAGGCGCAAAAGGAGGCCCAGGCCTCTGGCGGCGCGCAAAAGGACCCCAACGCGGCGGGCGACACCGCCGCGAAAGACCCCAACGCCGCTGGCGACAAGTAGAGGCCCGCACTGAAGCGCATGCGATCCGGGCCCGGAGCGTCCGCGTCTCCACTTAGCAGCCGCAGGCTAATCGCCTGCGGCTTGCTCTTGCTTGGCGTTGCGATGGTTGTGCGTTACTGGCACGATCGGCGGCAAATCTCGGCAGCTCCTGCGGCCGACCTGGCGGATCTGCAACGCCGCGCCGAAGCCGACCCCTCCGGCGAGCAGGCCCAGCTCGCGCTCGGCATCGGGCTCGAGCGCGCCGGCAAGCTGGGCGAGGCGCGCCAGGCGCTTCTCGCTGCGGATCGCGCCGCGCCGGCCGACCCCAAACCGCCGCTCTGGCTCGGAATGGTCGCCATCGAGGCCAAAAACTTCCCTCAGGCCGAGCGCGAACTGGTCGAAGCGCTGCGCCGCGACCCTGGCAACACAGACGCGAGCCGCGCCCTGGGCCAGCTCTATCTCCGCGACGGCCGCGACGCTCAGGCGGTACCGCTGCTGGAACGGGCCGCGGCCGCGCAGCCGAACGACGCGGCGGCGTGGCGGCTGCTCGGCTCCGCCGAGTTCCGGCTGAGGCAGCTATCCCGCGGCCGCGAATCGCTCCAGCGCGCCGTAAAGCTGGATCCCGGCGATGCCACGGCACTGGCGTCGCTCGCCGAATCCGACCTACTGTTAGGCCTGCTGGAGGAGGCGCGCGCGAGCTACGCCGCCGCCCTCAAGCTGCGCCCGGACGACGCGGACGCGCTTACCGGCATGGCGGAGGTTTCCGTTCAGCTTGATCCGTCGCCGAACGGCCTCGCCGCCGCGAGCGAACCGTTGGACCGGGCAATGCGCGCCAACCCGACGCCGCGCGCCTACCTCGTCCGAGGCCATATCCACTTGCTTCGCCAGGAGTACCCGGCGGCGGAGGCGGATCTGAAGCAGGCGCTCGCCGGCTCCCCGACCCTGGCCGAAGCGGATGGCTACCTCAGCCAGGTCTACGCGCAGACCGGCCGGCCCGAAGAGGCCCGAAGGGCAGTCGCCTCCTACGAGCGCGCTGCCGCAGCCCGCAAGGCGCCGGCCGCCACGGCGCCGCGATGACCGACCCACAGCCGTCCGACTCGCGCGTCACGCGGCAGCCCTCCTCAAAAGCGCATGTTCTGAGCGCTCCGCAGTGGCCCGGATGGGCAATCCGGTGGCCCCGCAGCGACGACGACCACGTCATCGCGCCCCGCCAAGAGTCGGCTGACGGAGGCGCTTGCACGCTCGCGTCAAGTGAGGCGCTCCCGCGCGGAGCCGGTCATGCCGGACGGTCGCGCATCCGGCGCGGCGCGATCACGACGGCACTTCAGTCGGCCGGCTTGATAAGCGCACTCGCCCTCGCCGCCATTGCGGTTCTCGCCTTCGGCTGCCATTCCGCGCCGAAGACCGGCACGCCGCCGGCGCAGGCCAAGGCCGCGACCGGCGGCGAGTTTTCGTTCGTCGACGTCGCGGAGCGATCCGGCATCAAGCTGCGGCTGGGCCACGCCGATCGGTCGCACGTGAATATCCTGGACGGCATCGGCCACGGCTGCGCGTTCCTGGACTACGATGGCGACGGCCGGCTGGACGTGCTGCTTGTCGCGAACGATGGCGCGCGCCTGTATCGAAACCGGGGCGACGGCACGTTCGACGACGTCACGGCCGCCGCGCTGCCGCCTCCGCCGACGCGTGCCCACTTCCTCGGCTGCGCGGTGGCCGACTACGACGGCGACGGCCGGCCGGACATCTTCCTCACCGGATACGGATGCACGGCCCTCTACCACAATCTTGGCGGCGGCAAGTTCGCGGACGCGACGCGTGGCTCCGGCCTCGAGGCGCGGAGCCCGCACGACTGGACCACCAGCGCGGCTTGGGCCGATGTGGACGGCGACGGCCGCCTCGATCTCTACGTCTGCCGATACATTCAGTTCGACCCGGCAAGTAAGCAGTTCTGCCGCCAAAAGGCGCTCGATGGCGCCAGCCTGGAGATGGCATGCCCGCCGACCACCTATCCCTCCCAGAAGGGCTCGCTCTATCGCAATGAGGGCGGAGGCAAGTTCCGCGATGTGACGGCCGAATCGGGCCTCGCGACCGCGCACGGTAAGGCGCTCGGCTGCATGTTCTGTGACTTCAACGGCGATGGAAAGCCGGACCTGTACGTTGCCAACGACCTGAAGCTGGGCGACCTGTTCATGAACGTCGGCGGCGGGAAGTTCCGGAACATCGGTCCCGAGTCCGGGACGGCGCTGGGCGCCGATGGCGGCGCGATGTCCGGCATGGGAATCGACTGGGGCGACTACGATAACGACGGCCGCTTCGACCTGCTCGCCGCGAACTACGCGCGCCAGCCCAAGTCGCTATACCACAATGAGGGCGGCGCCCTGTTCACGGATCGCAGCTATGCCAGCGGCATCGGCGCCCCGTCGCTGCTGCCTCTTACGTTCGGCGTCGGCTTCCTCGACGTCGACAACGACGGCCTGCTCGACATCGTCTTCGCAAACGGTCACGTGGACAGTCTCGCGGAGCGCGTCGACCCCACCATGAGCTACTTCCAGAGCGCCCAGCTTTTCCATAACGCCGGAGGCGGACGCTTCGCCGACGCCAGCCAGCAGGCCGGCCCCGACTTCACCCGCAAGATCGTCGGGCGCGGCCTGGCGATCGGCGACTTCGATGGCGACGGCCGCGAGGACCTTCTTATCGTCGACGACGAAGGCGCGCCGCTGCTCCTTCACAACGAATCGACGGCGAAGAACCACTGGCTCACGCTGCGATGCGTGTGGAAGTCTGCGCATACCTATGCGGTCGGAGCGCGGGTCTCCGTTACGGCGGGATCGCTGCGGCAAGTCCGCGAAGTTCGTGCCGGAGGCAGTTACCTGTCCACGAATGCGCCGGATCTCCACTGTGGCCTCGGTCCCTCAGCCACCTCCGTCAGCCTTGAAATCCGCTGGCCTGATGGCAGGAAATCCAGGTTCACCGGCCTCGCTCCCGACCACACTTACGAGCTATCAGCGCAATCACCAGCCGCACGACTCATCCGCTGATACGTTTGTAGCCGCCCGGCCGTCTAACCGGTGATTGGCGGCCTGGTGTACTCTGCCACGCCAGTTCTGCCGGAAGAAGGCGCGTGTACCGCGAGTGGGCGCCGATGGCCGGCGAACGGCAGGTGCGCCGGGGAAGACCGACGCCAGTGGAACGCAGGCGGCCGGTGTGCCGCGGAAGGTCGCCTGCCGTGGAATGCAGGCGAACGGTTTGTCGCGGAAGGTCGCCTGCCGTGGAATGCAGGCGAACGGTTTGTCGCGGGAGGGTCGCCGGCCGTGGTTTCCGCCGGGCTGAACCCCGCGGCTGGGTGGCCTTCGGCCCAGTCCCCGCCTGCGCGGGCACGGAACCTGTTGCCCACGCAGGCGGGCAATGAGCCGAAGGCTACCGAGACACCGGGTTCAGCCGGTGGCCACAAACGGCGACCACAAACGGTGGCCTCAAACGGTGCCCACTGGCCACAAACGATGGCGACAAACCGGCGGCCGCGAACCGATGGCCGCGAACCAATGGCCGCGAACCGATGCCCACTAACTGGTGGCGACAATCGGGCGGCGACAAACCGGCGGCCGCGAACCGATGGCGCTTGCCGCTGATCGATGGCGCTCACGGTATCGCTGTGCAGGTCTCGCCATGCCGCTGCCGCTTTCACAGCGATGCCCCGACGCCTGCTCTCATCGACGAAATCCCGGAGTCAAGTTCGAAGGAGAATCTCATGCCCACGGTCCACGGTCTTTGCCTCGCGGCGCTCTTCGCGGTCGGCGTGCCCGCAGTCTGCGCCGCGCAGGCCCGCGATAGCCAGCCTGAGCCGCTACCGGTGCGGCAGGTCACGCTCTTTAGCAGTGGCGTATCCTATGTCGAGCGCCGCGGCGCCTTGGACGGCGATGCGACGGTGCCGCTTACGTTCCGCGTCGGGCAGATCAACGACATCCTGAAGTCGATGGTCCTGCTGGACAGCTCCGGCAGCGTCCAGCCCGCGACGTACACCGCGCGGGATCCGATCGGCCGGACGCTCCAGTCGTTCGCGGTAGACGTGAGCGGCGATACTACGTTCCAGCAGATCCTTACACAGCTCCGCGGCGCACGCGTAACGGTCGAAGCGCCGAACGTTCCACAAGTAACGGGACGCATTGTCAGCGTCGAGGAGAAGGAGGTCGCCAGGGCAGACGGAAAGCCGGTCACTGCGCTCTTCCTCAACGTACTGACCGAGCCGGCCGAGGGCAAGGACTCGGCCCTGGTCGCACTGCGCCTCGACGGCGAGCGGCAGGTACGGTTTCTCGATGAGCGGATCAACCGTGAGTTCCAGAGTGCGCTCGGCCTGCTTGCCACAGGCGCCGACGATCAGCGCCGCACGGTGACGCTCCACTTTGCCGGCAATGGGCGCCGAGAAGTCCGGGTCGGCTACGTCGTGGAGGCGCCGATCTGGAAGATGAGCTACCGGCTGCTGGTCGGCGGCACGGCGCCGGGGCAGGCTGCCGGCCGTCCCTATCTGCAGGGGTGGGCGATGGTGGAAAACACGTCGGATGAGGACTGGAAGGAGATCAAGCTCTCGCTCGTCTCCGGCCGGCCCGTCTCCTTCATCGAGGACCTCTGTCAGCCGCTCTATCTGCACCGTCCGGAGGTCGCGCCGGACGTGATCGCCTCGACGATGCCGCAAACTCACGACGGCGATCTCGGTACCTTCGTCACGCCGCTTAGAAAAGCCAACGCTGAGGACGCCTCCAGAGCGTTAAGCCAGGCGTTCGGCACGGTAGACGGCAGCGCAAAGAGTCCGTTCAGCGGTCTTGTCGGCGGCAATGGTGCCAACCAAAACAGCACGAACGGCAGGCAGCAGAGTCGGGCCGCGGGCGGTTTCGGCGGAGGGCGGCCGGAGCCGGGCGGCGCCCGTCCCGCCGGCGAAAGGGGCGAGCCGGGACCGGCGGATGCGCCCGCGCCACCTCAGAAGCCGGCCGAAATCGCGGAGTTGCTGCGGAGGTCGGTGGTGGCACAGGCTGCCGGCGAGAAGGCCGGCGCGCTCTTCCAATACAACGTCAGCGCGCCGATCACGCTGCCGCGCCAGCAAGCCGCGCTGATTCCCGTCGTCGCCCGGGACGTGGAGGCGGACAAGGTGCTGCTCTTCAACGCGGACGCTGGCCAGCGCTTTGCTCTCGACGCCGTCCGCGTGCACAACGTAACCGGCCTGCACTTGAAGGGCGGCCCGGTCACGCTGTTCGAGGACGGCGTCTATGCCGGCGACGCGCGCATGGAGGACATTCCGCCGGGCGACACACGGCTCCTCTCCTACGCCGTGGACCTGACGGTGGAGTGCGAGCGGCAGGCGACAGCTGGTTCGAATACCGAGACGACCTTCACCCTGAGGCGCGGAGTGCTGCAGGTCTCCATCCGCAGCCGGATCGAGACGACCTACTCGATCAAATCGAAGGCGGACAAGCCGAGGACGGTCCTGG